>FR890608.1 GCA_000435075.1 Bacteroides sp. CAG:770
AATTATTTCCGTGACTGACCACGCCAATACCGCGGCGGGCCCATCTTTTAGAATACGATAAGTGACAGGCCGCGGCATTGAGATGTGCTAAGTAAACTTCAAAAAATAACCTGCGTCATCTTAAGGAATCTTTTCGGTCTATATCATTTTTCTCATCAGTCGTGTACGTCCAGTACACTCCTTCTTCGAAAACAGATCTATCCTCGAAAATCTTCTCTTAATCTGAGGCAACTTATTTTTTCACGTTACTAAATCTAAGAAATAATCATTAATTTTGCTGAAGTTGACCATTCGGGAGAGTTGTGGCATTCCGATTATTTACCTGATTATGTACGAACCATCCATGTTTTTCACTGAGGAGACCGGGCCTGGATCTGATTCCGGGAGCAGCGGAAATCCTGTTTTCGGAGAAGAGTCAATGCCGGAGGATGTGCGGCTGCTCGGTTCGTCTGAGGTCGGATATTCTGAGATATATCGGGCTAAGATTGATGGTAAGTTTGTGGTCCTCAAGTCATTGAAACCGGAACTCAGGGGAATTCCCATGTATGAGCATCTTCTGCATAAGGAGTATGAAATCGGTTATGACCTGGACCATCCGAATATCTGTCAGATCCAGAGATTCGGAAAGTTTATCGGGCTGGGCAACTGCATTGTCATGCAATGGATTGACGGTGTGACGCTCAGGTCAATGCTTGGGCACATGGATGCGGGGCAGGAGAGGAAAATTATCGACGGTATCTGTGATGCGCTGGAGTATATCCACAGCAAGCAGATCGTTCATCGCGACCTCAAGCCTGAAAATATTATTATCACGCATAATGGCCAGAATGTCAAGTTGATAGACTTTGGTCTTTCTGATACTGACTGGTTTGCCGTGCTGAAGATTCCTGCAGGGACAAGGCGTTATGCCGCGCCGGAACTTATCGGCGGCAAGGCTGTAGATTGCAGGGCAGATATCTATTCCCTCGGCTGTATTCTGAAGGAAATGTCACCACGGTACCGTAAAGTCGCTGAAAAATGTGCTGCCGGGTCTGCCGCAGAAAGGTATCGTGATATTCGAGAGGTTCGCAAAGCATTGAAGGTCAATGATAATGCCCGCATCTGGAGGATTCTGGAGGGAGCGGCTCTGGTTGCTGTCTTGGCAGCTGTCGCCGTGTATCTTTTTTCTGACGGCAGCAGCAGGGTCCCCGATAAAGTTTTCCGGGAGATTACGGAAGAGATAATCGAAGCGGACAAGTAATTATTATAAATCAGTTATTAGCCATGCCTGGAGTTTCTTTTTCTGACAATCCGATGACATTGACAATATTCAAGTGGAAGGCTGTTTTATTCTGTGCAGTCCTTGCGCTGGCGGTGTCCTGCTCCGGAATTCCGGCTGCTGACGTTTTTGTCGCGCCTCGCATTGTGGAAACCTCCTGTATGGTTGATGAGAATGCCGTCGAGCTTACATGCATCTATTCTACCAAACTTGGGTTCAAGCAGTTCGGTTTTTCATATGGTTCGAAGGAAGGAGGAATGACGGATGTCATCAGTACTGACGTCCAGCCTCATGAATTCAAGGTACGGCTTACGGACCTCCAGTATGACTCGACTTATACTTATTATGCCTTCATATCGAATGGCTCAAGGCGTTATTCGTCTTTCGGATCCGAGTTCACTACAGGGTCCTGTCCTGAGGAAAAGTCAATGATTGACAACTATTTCGCAGATCAGGATTTCCTTTCGGAGGTCATGAAGGTTGCTGATGCGAATCATGACGGACATATTTCTGTCAGTGAAGCGAAGGCGTTGACGTCTTTGGAAATTTCCCGTGATGTCCTGTCGATTGATGGTCTGGAATATTTTGAAAATCTCAGGTCTTTCACCTGTCCAGGGCACTACATTCCGTCATATCTGGATTTGTCTTGCCTTAAGAATCTTGAGTGTCTCAGTGTTCCGGATTGTAATTTGACATCTCTGAAGTTGCCTGAAAAGATCAAGTATCTGGATGTCAGCAACAATAATCTGTATTCGCTGGATGTGGGCAGATGTCCTCTTCTCGAAACTCTGGACTGCTCTGAAAATCAATATCTTGTGTTGCTTTACCTGCTGGTGGACAATTGTATCAGGGAGATAAACTGCGACCATACCGCAATTAATATTCTGGATTTGACGGGCTTTTCTTCTCTGCAGTCTCTGGTATTCATGAATTCCACATATTCGTATCTGGACAAGGTTATATTGAAAGGATGTTCGTCACTTTCCGATTTGAAACTCAATTCCGGTAGGATGACAGAGATTGACCTTCATGACGCCACAGACCTCGATGTTGTGGAGATTTACGGCGGCAAATATGGAAATTTGATGACATTTGATTTGTCAATGATAAAGAATGTGTCGAAGTTTGTCTTGATGGATTGTTCTGTGTCTGAACTTGATTTTTCGTCTAACTGCAAGATGGTGAAGTCTGTGACTGTTGAAAGGACAGATGTGGAGTCGCTTGATTTTACCGGCTGCCATGAACTTTCTACTATTGTGTTGAGAGATAATGAATTGCTTAAGTCTGTCAAGCTGCTGTCAGGTCATGAATATGTGCTGGAGATTCCGGAAACGGTCGAGTTGATCTACGAGTAGTATGCGGCCTGTTTTGTGTAGTCAGAGCGCATATGTGATATTGATAAATTCTGGTTTTTTTGTACATTTGCAAGAATCGGTTTTGGAATATGCCCAAAGCTGGATTTCCTGATAACTTAGAAACATTGAAAATGAATATTCGAAAGCATTTTATATATTTTATCGCAATCTTTGCATTGGCCGCATCATGTACCGGAATCCCGGGCGCCGAAAGTTTTGTCGCACCGCAGATTGTGGAGACTTTGAGCAAAGTAAAAGGAGATACAGTCGAACTTACATGTGTATATTCTTCCAAGGTCGGCTACAGCCAGTATGGCTTTTCTTATGGTGCCAAGAATGACGACATAAAGGATGTGTTATGTGATGATGTGCAGCCCAATGCGTTCAAGGTCGAGATTACTGGCCTTCCGTACAATACGACTTTCACTTACTCGGCATTCATTTCGAATGGCTCCAGACGCTACAAGTCTTTCGAGGCGGAGTTCTCTACTGGACCTGATCCTGCTGATACGGTGATTATCGATGATTTCTTCGAGGACAAGGCGCTTCTTTCCTATGTCCTGAATCAGGCCGACAAGAATGATGACGGATGTCTTTCCGTAGGTGAGGCAAGGTCTGTGAAATCTTTGTGTTTAGATTATGACGTCGAGTCTTTAGCAGGGCTGGAGTACCTTGAGAATCTTACCACTCTTTCTTGTATTTCCTGCGATATCCCTACAGATCTGGATTTGTCTTTCCTGACCAGGCTGGAGAATCTCGAGGTTACTTGGTGCAATTTGAAATCTGTCAAACTGCCTGTCAGTCTCAAGTACTTGGATGTCAGCCATAATAAATTGAAATCTCTCGATCTGACTTCGTTCCCGTCTCTTGAGACAGTGATATGCAGTCAGAATACGTACTTGAATTCACTTTTGACATTGAAAGGCATAAAGAGACTTGAGTGTACCGATACGGCCTTGAAGACATTGGATTTGACCGGCTATTCTTCTCTGGAGGCTCTTGTCTTCGCGTCTTCTTCAAATGGTGTTCTTCAGGATATCATTTTGAATGGTTGTACTTCCCTTACTGAACTGAAGATTGAGACCGGCAGGATGAAAACGGTCGACCTTTCCGACAGCCCTAATCTTAAGAAGGTGGCCGTTTATTCCGGCATTTATTATGATTTGGCCTCGTTTGATCTTTCTATGGTCAAGAATGTGCAGGATTTCACCTTGCAGGATTGCCCGGAGACCAATCTGGATTTTTCGTCAAACTGCAAGAAACTCAAGTCCGTGACTGTTGACCGTACAGGCGTAACGGAACTGGATTTCACTAGTTGTCCAGATCTTTTTTCCATCACTTTGAGAGAGAATTCTTCTCTTAAGTCCGTCAAACTGATTGCCGGACACGACTATGAGGTGCAGGTTTATCCGAAAGTGGAAGTTACCTACGAGTAGGAATCTGTGAGTGATTTCAAAACGGCTTCCAAGAGGGGAGTCGGGTGCTGACTTCTAGATTTTCTTTACGAGCGTGAGTCCGTCGGAGGCACCTGCCACATAGGGTGCCGTCTCCTTGCCGTTGCGCTGAATCTTGGAAATGAAGAGCGGATAGGTTTCGACGAAGGCCTCTACGGAGAACTTGTCATTTGGCT
Source organism: Bacteroides sp. CAG:770 (assembly GCA_000435075.1). GTDB lineage: Bacteria > Bacteroidota > Bacteroidia > Bacteroidales > UBA932 > Cryptobacteroides. The sequence continues at coordinate 4,244 of FR890608.1, forward strand.
TTAGCTGGGAATTCTCGGAACTGAGGACGACAAACTGTTCATTACCAAGATATTCCAGAGTGACGACCCTGTCCGGCTTCCAGCCAATCATGATTTTCTGGCCCTTCTCGATAGCCTTCGATGAAATGACAGTGCCGGAAAAGAACGTCGACTGATTCTCATCTGAATAGTCCTGATAATCTTTGCAGAAGGCTGTGTAGTCCTCGAAACCGATAAAACGGGAGAGAATGTTTAGAGTTGCCAGCCTTGGAGTCGGACACATTGACACATAGCCCCAGAGGCGCTTCAGAGTAGAAGCGCTCAACAAATTACCCGTTTTCTCCTCTATTTTCTGGGAAAGCAGATCGAAGTCGCTCGAAGTCTGAATCGCGCGACCATATTTACGCTCGGTGCAGCGGAGTAAGTAGTTGATTTCTGGAGAGTCAGGTGTCATAGCTTAAAGTTTTTCATTTCAAATCCAGCTCCACCGGGCAGTGGTCTGAGCCAAAAATCTCATTATGAATCTCAGCCCCGGATATTCTGTTTTTCATTGACTCTGAAACAATGAAGTAGTCGATTCTCCATCCGGCATTGCGCTCGCGGGCCTTGAAGCGGTAAGACCACCACGAATACTTCACGGTATCAGGATTGAGCATGCGCCAGGAATCCACGAAACCTGCATCGAGAAGAGCATTGAACTTGCCCCTCTCCTCATCCGTAAAACCGGCATTATGCCTGTTTGAAGAAGGATTCTTTATGTCAATGTCATTGTGCGCGACGTTGAGGTCTCCGCAGATGACAACGCCTTTCTTTTCCGCGAGCCCACTCACGTAAGAGCGGAAGTCATCCTCCCATTTCATTCTGTAAGTCAGACGCTTAAGCTCGTCCTGGGAGTTAGGGACATAAACGCAGACAAGATAAAAATCATCGAATTCCATCGTGATGACACGCCCCTCATGGTCATGCTCGTCAATGCCGATGTCATTCGACACGGAAAGCGGCTTTACACGTGTATATATGGCAGTTCCGGAATAACCTTTCTTGTCGGCGTAATTCCAATATGATTCGTAGCCGTCGAACTCCAGGTCCAACTGGCCTGCCTGCATTTTGGTTTCCTGCAGACAGACCACGTCGGCATCAAGAGCCTTGAAAGACTCCCCGAAGCCCTTTCCGGCACAGGCTCTAAGCCCGTTGACATTCCAGGATATGAGTTTCATTGTGTATTATTCTAAAGTCCACTCTACACCATCTTTGGTGTCTTTCACGGCAATGCCGAGGGCTTTCAGGTGGTCACGGATACTGTCGCTTGTGGCCCAGTCTTTTGCGGCCTTGGCCTTTGCCCTTTCTTCAATGACCATATCCATGAGGCCAGCGATGGTCTTGCCTGCCTTTCCGGAGTCTCCTGACTCGTCAATGAGTCCGAGGACGCCATAGACGATGTCATCGAAAAGTCTGAGAAGAGTCTCGATGTCTCCCTTTCCGAGAGTGCCCTTCTTTTCTTTCTCAGTATTGATCAGTTTCACAGCATCGAAGATGTGTGACAGTGCGACAGAAGTGTTGAGGTCATCGCAGAGGGCTGCATAAGTGCCATCGAAAATGGCCTTGACAGCCTCGCTTTCTGCAGGGCATGTATCCGGAGCGATATCGTCCAGGAACTCACCGTATTTCATGGCATTGGCAGCATCCCCGTCGGTTCCTTTGACATTGACCTGAACTCCTGCGGCAGCGGCGATTCCGCGAAGGTCCTGAGCGGCCTGCATTACGCGGCGGTAGCCTTTCTCGGCAGCCTGGAGCGCCTCGTTCGAGAAATCGAGCGTGCTGCGGTAGTGCGCCTGGAGGATGAAGAATCTCACTGTCATAGGCGAGTAGGCCTGCTCGAGTTTGTCATGTTCCCCGGCGAAAAGCTGAGGCAGGGTGATGAAGTTGCCGAGTGACTTGCCCATCTTCTGTCCGTTGATGGTAATCATGTTGTTATGTACCCAGTATCTTACGCCCTGAGTGCCGCGGGAGGCCTCGTTCTGGGCGATTTCGCACTCGTGGTGAGGGAACATCAGGTCCATTCCGCCTCCGTGGATGTCGAATTCATTGCCGAGGTACTTTGCTCCCATGACAGAGCATTCGAGATGCCATCCCGGGAAACCTTCGCCCCAAGGAGAAGGCCATCTCATAATGTGCTGAGGTTCAGCCTTTTTCCAAAGTGCAAAGTCGTATGGCGCACGCTTGTCGCTCTGTCCGTCCAGAGTTCTGGTTCCTTCCAGAGTGTCATCCAGAGTTCTTCCTGACAGGATTCCGTAATGGAACTTCTGGTTATATTTCGCAACATCGAAGTAGATGGAACCGTTGCTCTCATAAGCGTATCCTGCATCCAGGATTTTCTTTACGGTTTCGATCTGCTCGATGATATGTCCCGATGCACGAGGCTCTATGGATGGAGGTGCAACATTGAGCATCCTCATGGCCTCATGGTAGCGGAGGGTATAGGTCTGTACAACTTCCATTGGCTCAAGCTGTTCCAGCCTAGCCTTCTTTGCAATCTTGTCCTCTCCTTCATCCGCATCATGCTCGAGGTGACCTACGTCTGTGATGTTGCGCACATAGCGGACCTTGTATCCGAGATGCTTGAGGAATTTGAAAAGGACGTCGTATGTCACGCCCGGTCTTGCATGTCCGAGATGGGCATCGCCATAGACTGTCGGTCCGCAGACATACATGCCCACGTGACCCGGGTGAATCGGAACGAAGAGTTCCTTTTTGTGTGAAAGTGTATTTGTAAGAAATAATTCGCGCATAGTCAAAGTGATTTAACAATATTGCTAAGTTAAATATTTTACTCTAGTTTCGCAAGTTTGCCCGTCCGGGCCGGCTTGGCTGGAATCTATTTGATGGTAACTACGATGGCCGCCATGAAGCCGAATTCATCTTCCGGTGCCGGCGCATATTCGCATGTCCACCACCTCTCGTCCAGTTCTGTTGTCAATGCCTTCCTGAGGACGCCGTCCCCTTGTCCGTGTATGAAGATGATTTTCCTTCCGAGATGCATCTCGTTGTTCTCCATAATCTTGCGGAAGGCATTGAGCTGCCAGTCGAGGAATTTCTCCTTCGGAAGGTCCTTTGGATGCTCCAATGCATTGATATGCAGGTCGTAAATTAGATATTTGGATGCTGACTGCGGTACATGTCCTCTGCCTGATTTTCCGCCCATCCTTGCTCCGCCGTATTTGTCGTCCAGAAAGACGTCGCCTCCACAGAGGTAGTCCTCCAGCGTTGCATTGCTGCCGTCCGCCGCCACCTGATGCCTCACAGGTTTTGCAAGAGGCTTCACTGCTGCCGCCTTCTGAATGGTCTTCTCTTCCTTTTTCATCTTTTTGGCCAAGTCCTTCAGCCCGGCCAGGTCATTTATCTTTTCCATGTAGGTGTCATTTGTCTTTTATAAACTGTCCAGACTCGGAGATGTACGACCAGAGGCCGCAGATGAGCTGCGTAATGGTCTGGGATTCATGTGATAACGTCGCGAATACGATGCCCATTCCGAAAGGGACTCCATATATTGAGGTCAATGCTGCCGCGACGATGTAGTGGAATGCGCCGAATCCGCCCGGAACCGGTACGAGTGAGCTCAGGCTGCCGGCCAGCATGAGGAAGAGCGCGTCCATCGCGCCGAGGCCCGCAAGCTTCGCAACCGAATCTGCCATGTCCATTGTCAATGCCGCTGTATCCATGCCTTTTACGGCGTTCAGGACAGAAAGGCTCATGACCCAGTACATGGTCCATACCAATGCGGTGTAAATCATGAACTTCCACCATTTTTTCATCTTGAAGCAGCTGGCGACTCCCTGCCACAGTCCTTTCGCGAAACCGAAGACCATGCGTGTCAATGCATTGCGGTATCTGAAGTGCCACACCGCCCACATCATCGCAGCGAGAATGATTATTGTCAATGTCAATATTCCCCAAAGGCTCATGTCAATCCTGTCGGAAAATGGCCGGAATATCTTGTCAATGAAGAAGTTGCCGAAACGGTTCCACATGAATACGGCCATTACCGTGACGAGCAGAAGCATTGTGAGTACGTCCCATGACCTTTCAAGTACGACTGTTCCGAGTACCTTGTCGTATGATGCTTTCTTTCTGTTCTGAAGGGTTTCGGCCGGGCCTGCATCCTTTGGGACAATGTTGTCGCTTGTCGTGATTTCTAAGGTGGTTGCTGAATGTCTTGTCACGAATCCGCAGCGTACGAATTCACCGATTCGCGGGAGCACCAGGTTTGCCAGATATCCGATATTGATGGCATTGAAAGTGGCCTTTCTGGTGGTGTCCGGATCTATCGGCAGGAGCAGTTCTCTCCATCTCAATGCTCTGAGCCAGAATGAAATGACTCCTGCCAGCATGGCGACTCCAATCCATTCCCACCGGCAGTTTCTAAGACTTTCCATGAAGTCATTCCAGTTTACGCCCCGGAAGGAAAAATAGAGCAGTATGACTGCCGCTCCTATAGACAATATGTATTTTATCAGTTTCTTGTTCATCCGTCCGTATTTTTGAAACTTCAAATTTAATGCTTTTTACGCAATTGCGGTGTATCGGACAGGATGCCCTGGAAAAATTTCTGGGGATGTTTTATGTAACCTTCAAGAAATAATCTGCCTCATCTTAAGGAATCTTTTCGGTCTATATCTGTTTTCTCATCAGTCATGTGCCACCGGCACACTCCTTCTTCGAAAATAGATCTATCCTCGATAATCTCCTCCTAATCTGGGGCAGGTTATTTTTTCACGTTACTATGTATACTAACGTATCTGGAAAGTCTTTCCCGGACAACAGACTTTATATGTCGCCACCTTTAATGTCGTCCGGACGGCGCCACATAGTGACTTGGCAACTGGCTGATATTTAGTAAGATATGTGTTTTAGTGTGGATTATCAGGGAAAAAATAGGCGACAATCCACACTGAGAATCAAATGGCATTGGTGATCAATGCGTTACAAAATTGGCTGTGGCATCGTCCCGACAGAAGTCCGGTCAACACGTAACTCCGGAGATGCTTACCAAAGTCGTGACGATTTGCCGTGATTGCCGGTGCCAGATGATAAGAACCAATTGCTATGCATTGCTCAGCTCATTTTTTAGCCTGGAGACCTCTTCTTCTGAGAGACCGGTCGCTTGTACGATAATCTCGCAAGATGCACCGAGTTGTATAAGATTTATCGCGATTTTCGAGCGTTCGTCTTTACTACCTTCTTCACGTCCTTCCTTTATGCCTTCTTCTTTGCCTTCCTTGTGTCCCTCTTCTCGTCCTTCCTTGAGCCCTTCCTCTTTGCCCACTTTATGCCCTTCCTCACGTCCTTCCTCACGCCCACTCTCACGCGCGTACTCAATCTGATTGTAAGTATCCCGTTC
>FR890609.1:0-11277 GCA_000435075.1 Bacteroides sp. CAG:770
CCAAGCCATCGCACCTCAAAGCAATAAGTAAGCGTCTCCGATGCACATGTTGCCGGAAACGCTTACTATACTGCCAACTGTTCAAATATCTGATTTTCAATGTTATTCTGTAGGTGTCGTGAATGTGTCCGTGTAGAACTTGCCCTGAGGCTTGCCCATGGCATCCACGGCTACGGACCATACGATGTAAAAATCGGCCGGATTTTACCCCGTTGGTTCATCTCCGGCAGGGGCCTTCGGCGCGGCGTGATCTAAAAGAAGGGGCCCGCGCTTAAGGCGTGGGAGGGATAGCACCGACAGGTGCGTACCGGCCCGAAGTCCCTCGGTCGCAGACCACGAAAGGGCTTGTCTACTACAAAGTCAGAAAAAATCCAAAGGCCCCAAATCACCAACTCAGCGGTCTGGTGCCTTAAATTATCCTTGTTTCTACAAAATCAAAGTGTCAAAGACAGGAAGGTGCAAAATTCTGTGATGTTTTTGCTCAAAATAGATTATGTATATGGCCAATTATGCCAAGATGTGCATTTTACTATATGTAATATATCATTAAATAAATAAAAAGTATTACTTTTGTATATTATATGATAGGTTGATTATGATAAAGTCATCGACATGGTCGTTTTGCACCTTAAAATAGAAAACAAAATATGTCAAAGAATACAATGGGAACCAAGCTTCCCCGAAAATTGGAGCAGAAGATGCAAATTGTAGGTGAGCAGATTAAGTTAGCTCGCTTGCGTCGGAATCTGAGTGTAGCTCAGGTGGCAGAACGGGCAACTTGTTCATCGCTTACTGTGTCCCGAATAGAAAAAGGGATTCCTACTGTTTCAATAGGGATTTATCTACGTGTTTTGTACGCATTGCAACTTGACAATGATATTTTATTGCTTGCCAAAGAAGATAAAATGGGAAAAGCTTTGCAAGATTTAAGTTTGAAAACAAGAGAACGTGCATCCAAGAAAGAATAATCTATGAAAAAGTTGTATGTATATGCCGATTTCGATTGGCTCAAAGAAGTGGAACTCATAGGCGAATTGGGCTATGAGTCTCTTCGTGGTGCGGACAGCTATAGTTTTACGTTCAATAATGAATGGTTGAGGCAGCACAGCGATCTGTTTTTGAGCGATGACCTGAATAATTACCCGGGACAACAATATACACAACCGGACAAGGATATATTCGGATGTTTTTCTGATGCTTTGCCGGATCGTTGGGGACGGACTTTGTTGTTGCGTCGTGAGCAAATTGCGGCAGCGGAAGAAAAGCGACCTGTAAGAAGATTGTCTTCTTTCGATTTCTTGACTGGTATCGATGATTTCTCCCGAATGGGCGGATTCCGTTTTAAGGAAGACCTCGATGGCGAATTTATCAATGTGAGTGAGTCATTGAAAATTCCACCTTTGACGGATATTCGGGAGTTGATTGCTGCCAGTGCTGAGATTGAGAAGAGCGAAGAAAACAATATGCTCCCCGATAGGAAATGGATTGCACAACTTGTGCAGCCGGGAACATCATTGGGCGGTGCGAGACCTAAAGCCAATGTCGTAGATGCGGATAAAACTCTTTACGTGGCTAAGTTTCCGTCGCGCAAGGATGACTATGATGTCGGACTTTGGGAGCATTTCAGCCACTTGCTTGCTACAAAAGCAGGAGTAAACGTAGCGCAAACCAAAGTGCTGGCAACTGGAGAAAAATACCATACATTGCTGTCACGACGTTTCGATAGAGCAAGTGACGGAAAACGTATTCATTTTGCATCAGCAATGTCTTTATTAGGATTAAGTGATGGAGATAATGCTACTTCTGGGCACGGGTATCTGGATATAGTTGACTTCATTATTCAGAACTGTACCGATGTGGATCGAAACCTGCAGGAACTATACCGTCGTGTGGCTTTCAATATTTGTATCGGCAATACTGATGACCATTTCCGCAATCATGGTTTCCTGTTGACCGCAAAAGGTTGGACGTTGTCTCCTGCTTACGATATGAATCCTACTTTGAATGAATATCAAAGCCTGCTCATTTCATCAACTTCCAACAAAGCGGATTTAAGCGTCTTGCTTGATGCCTGCGAGGATTATATGCTCAACCGAAAAACTGCTGAAAAGATTGTTTCAGAGGTTGTTGAAGCCGTGAAAGAATGGCGCGAAATTGCTATTCGTCAAGGCGTATCCAAAAGTGAAATCGATATGTTCTCAGGAGTGCTGGATATACGATATGATAGTATTTAGTAAGCGTTAAAAAATAAGTTGGTAAAGATTTGTGGAGGATTTTCGAGGATAGATTTCTTTTCGAAGAAGGAGTGTGCTGGACGCACACGACTGATGAGGCAGGAATATAAACCGAAAAGACTCGCAAAGATTCCCAAGTTATTTTTTAAGGATTACTTAGTAACTCAATTTGCGTTTGATAAGAAATATGCTACTAAAGACTGGACTTGTCCCGATGAAGATTATCGTAATTCAAAAAAAATTAAACACAAGATTGAAGGTAAAATGTTTTCTTATGGACAAATGTCTGAAATCTGACTTCACTTTCCAAATGGCATCTTCTTTACCTTCCACAACTTTGCGAAAAAACATGGAGCGCAGCGGAGTGGGCTCCGCCGTACTGCACCACCTGACGATAACCGATGCTGTGACCGGCAAATGCTTCCCTGACATGTCATAGATTTCCGTCATTTGCCACGCCTGTATGACATTGACAATCCCCAGATCCATTTGACGTGGCAGAGGAGATACTTCATTTTCTCTTGCGCCCGGATTGACGCTCACTTAATTCCGGTTTTATTTTTCGCTAAAATATTGTTAAATTTGCAGACTGTACTAAAACCAGATGTATGTCGAAATATAATATTGTTGAAGTCAGCGGGAAGAAAGACTTGAAAAAATTCATCAAGTTCCCGGATGAGTTATATAAGGACTGTAAGCAGTATGTGCCTGCCCTTCATTCGGATCAGGTGTTCAGCCTGACGAAAGACCCGGCATTGGATTATTGTAAGCATAAGTTGTGGATGGTCATGGACGGAAGTAAAGTCGTGGGACGTATCTGCGCCATGATAAATCCGCGTTACAACGAACTCTACAACAAGAAGAGGGCTCGTTTCGGCTGGTTTGACACGATCAATGACATTGACGTAGCCCGTCTTCTCATCGGCACGGCAGAGGCCTGGGCGAAAGAGAACGGCATGACTGAAGTTCATGGACCGTTGTATTACAATACATTGGGAAAGCAGGGTATGCTGGTGGAAGGATTTGAGAATGTGCCTCCGTTCAACTGCCTCTATAACTTCCCTTATTACAATGACTTCGTGACGGCACTCGGCTATGAGAAGGAGTGCGACTGGCTTCAGTACAAGATGGATGCATGTCAGGGTGTGCAGGACAAGATGGTAAGGATTGCCGGCATGCTGAAGGAAAGATATAACCTCCATGAGGGTCTTCTGAGCAAGCTCAAGAAAGACAAGGAGATGGTGAAGTATTTCTTCAAGGTTTACAATGAAAGTTTCGCGGCAGCGGTCTATAACTTCATTCCGTTTACTGAGAAGGAAATCGAGCACGAGGCGAAAGTTTCGATGCCGTTCATCTCAGACAAGGTCAGCAGCATTGTCCTCGACGAGAACAATGAACTGGTAGCGTTCGGAATAGCATTCCCGAGCATTTCGGGGGCCCTGCAGAAAGCCAAGGGACACCTCTTCCCGTTCGGATGGTTCCATCTGCTGAAGGCGATGCACAATTACGAGGCAGTGGACCTGATGCTGAATGGTGCCGTGCCGAAGTGGCAGAATAAGGGAGTGAGCGCGATTTTCCACTGCTCGATGTCTGACAAGTATCAGGCGGCGAAGACAAAATACGCGATTTCCAACCCGCAGATCGAGACGAACAGCGCGGTCAATGTCTGGGGAAAATACGAACATGAGTTGTACATGCGCAGACGCTGCTACGTGAAGTCGCTCTAAGTCAATGCGTTTGTCCGGGGTTATGTCAATGCTGACGTGACGGATTACCGGACGGTTTAAGAAGAAAAACAGAATAATATATATGGCAGAAAAGAATTCATTGCTCGAAAAGGTTCTGAGCCTTCAGGACAAATTCACATCGCTGCAGAACCAGCTCTCTGATCCGGCAGTCATGTCGGACATGAAGAAATATGTTCAGCTGAACAAGGATTACAAGGAACTGGAACCTATCATCAAGGCCGGACTTGAATATAAGAAAATGGTGGATGAACTTGCTTCAGCCAAGGACATCATGGCCAATGAAAAAGATGAGGACCTGAAGGAGATGGCTCGCGAGGAAATTTCCGAGATTGAGCCTAAACTTCCGGATATGGAGCAGAATATCAAGCTTCTTCTCATTCCTTCTGACCCGGATGACAGCAAGAATGCTATGGTCGAAATCCGTGGCGGTACAGGTGGCGACGAGGCTGCTATTTTCGCCGGTGACCTTTTCAGAATGTATTCAAAGTTTGCTGAGCGCAAGGGTTGGAAACTCGAGATTACTGACCAGGCACCGGGAACTTCCGGTGGGTTCAAGCAGGTTGTCTTCAAGCTTTCTTGCGCTGATGGTGTTTACGGGACAATGAAGTACGAGTCAGGTGTGCACCGTGTTCAGCGTGTGCCTCAGACTGAGACTCAGGGCCGTATCCAGACTTCTGCCGCGTCTGTGGCAGTCTTCCCTGAAGCTGACGAATTTGACATTGACCTGGATATGAACGATATCCGCAAGGATACTTTCTGTTCTTCCGGTCCTGGCGGTCAGGGTGTGAACACGACTTATTCTGCGGTTCGTCTTACCCATATTCCGTCAGGTATCGTGGTTCAGTGTCAGGAGGAGCGTTCCCAGCTGAAGAACTTCGACAGGGCTTTGGAGGAACTCCGTACTCGTCTCTACAATATGGAGCATCAGAAGTATCTCGACGGTATCGCTGCAAAGCGTAAGACCATGGTATCTACCGGTGACCGCTCTGCCAAGATTCGTACATACAACTATCCTCAGTCTCGTGTGACAGACCATCGTATAAACTGGTCAATGTATAATCTTCCTGCTTTCATGGATGGTGACATCCAGGAGTGTATCGATCAGCTGCAGATTGCCGAGAACGCAGAGCGTCTCAAGGCAGCCGGCGAGGACGAAGAATAAATTTCAGACAATATCATAGGCGCAGCCGATTTAAAAAGGTCGGCTTCGCCGAGTGTAATCTAGGAAACCACTTAAAAAACAAGACATGAATAAAAAAGTATCAGTAGTTTTCATGCTGATGGCAGTACTGTTTATAGTATGCCTGATAGCATCCAACCTTTTTGCAACAAAGGTCTTCGCAATGGGCAGCATCACGCTCCCCGGTGCAGTAATCATTTTTCCTATTTCTTACATCCTGAACGACTGCTTTGCAGAAGTATGGGGATACCGCAAAGCCAGACTCGTAATCTGGACAGCCTTTGCGATGAACTTCTTTGTAGCCATCATGGGCCAGATTGTCTCATGGCTTCCGGCTGCATCCTTCTGGGACGGCGGTGAACACTTCGACTACGTGTTCAGCATGGCACCACGTGTGGCCTTCGCATCCCTCCTTGCATTCCTCGCAGGCTCTACCATGAACGCCTTCGTCATGAGCCGCATGAAAATCGCCACAAAAGGCAAAGGCTTCTCTGGCCGCGCCATCCTTTCTTCCGTAGCAGGAGAAACCCTTGATTCATTGATCTTTATGCCAATCGTCTTCTGGGGCGCGGACATCAGGTCATTGGCGACAATGCTCATTGCTCAGGTCACTTTCAAGGTATGCTACGAGATTCTCATCCTTCCTGTGACGATACAGGTAGTGAAAGCCCTCAAACGCTACGAAGGCATCGACACATTCGACGAGAATATCTCGTACAATCCGTTCCGCGTTTACGATATCTAATTGGTAATCAAATAATTCTCCGTCTCCGGATGCCTGTGCACCTGAAGACGGAGTAACTGTCACATTTAACAAATACTTCAAATGAATAAAGAAAGAGAACAGGAGGGACTGCACTCCTTGGGTCATAAATCCGAATACAAGATGGATTACGCTCCGGAAGTGCTGGAGACCTTCATAAACAAGCATCAGGAAAACGACTATTGGGTAAGATTCAATTGCCCTGAATTCACGAGCCTCTGTCCTATTACAGGCCAGCCGGACTTTGCTGAAATCCGTATCAGCTACATCCCTGACGTGAAAATGGTCGAGAGCAAGAGCCTGAAACTCTATCTTTTCAGTTTCCGTAATCATGGAGACTTCCACGAGGATTGCGTAAACAAAATCATGAAAGACCTTATCAAATTGATGGACCCGAAATACATTGAAGTAACAGGTCTTTTCACTCCTCGTGGTGGAATCTCCATATTCCCTTATGCCAATTACGGCCGTCCGGGTACAAAATTCGAAAAACTCGCAGAGCAGCGTTTCGCTACACACGAGTAGCCGTTACACTGTCCTGCCCCTTAATATGACTCTGTCTATGAACGGAGTCTGGTAGCAGTAAGGAATCCATGTCAATGATGGTATCCGCTTGGTAATGATGAGGTTGGCTATCTTGCCGGCAGTTATCGAACCTGCAACGTCGCTGATGCCCATCGCATAGGCTGAATTCAGCGTACATGCGTTCAATGCCTGTATCGGCGTGAGTCTCATCTGGATACAGCCGAGCGACATGACGAACCTCATGTCTCCGCAAGGGGAAGACCCTGGATTATAATCTGATGCCAATGCTATACCGAGCCCTGAGTTGATGAAATCCAGGGCTTTGCCGTATTGCATCCTCAGGAAGAATGATGCTCCCGGAAGCATTGTCGGCATGGTGCATGAGTCCTTGAGTACACGGATCTCCTCATCAGTCGTGCTCTCCAGATGATCTACCGACAGGGCATTGTGCTTCACTCCGACGTGCACGCCGCCTGAGACGGCAAGCTGGTTCGCGTGGAGCTTCACCCTCATTCCGTATTGCTCTCCAGCCGTCAGAATCCTGTCTGTCTCTTCTGTCGTAAAGAATCCTTCTTCGCAGAATACATCGACAAAGTCGGCAAGATTCTCAGCCGCAACAGCCGGAATCATCTCATTGCATACGTGATCTACATACTCGCTCTGCCTTCCTGCGAATGCCCTGCCTACTGCATGGGCCCCCAGAAATGTGGACTTGATTATGGCAGGAGAGTTCTCCCTTATCCTTTTTATTACGCGGAGTATCTTCAGCTCATCCTGTGTGGTGAGTCCGTATCCGCTCTTTATTTCGATCGCTCCGGTGCCTTTCGCTATCATTTCATTGACACGCTCCATCGCCTGTCTGTACAGCTCGTCCTCGGATGTATTGTGCAGGAGATCAGCAGAATTCAGGATTCCGCCTCCGTGCGCAGCAATCTCGGCATAGGAAAGACCTTTGATCTTGTCCAGGAATTCCTGCTCTCTTGTTCCCGCAAAGACAATGTGGGAGTGCGAGTCGCAGAATGCCGGCAGTACGAATCCGCCGTCAGCGTCAATGACATCGAAAGAATCCTGTCCGGATTCCTGTGAGAGATCCGGACAGTCTGACATTGGCCCGAAACAGGCAATCTTGTCGTCCTCGATGAGAAGCCATGCGTTCTCCAGGGTGCCTGTCTCTGACATTGACACTCCTTCTTTGCGCATTACTCCGGCTTCGACGATTCCGGCAATCTGCCCGATGTTCCTTATCAGCGTTTTCATCGCGTCAGGGCTTAGATTAACAGATTGTTCTCGTCGCGGAGGAAGTCGATGCTCTTCATGATAAGAGGATGCATGTAAGTATCGACATCTACGAAAGGAACCTCCTTGCGGTAGTCTGCAAGCATCTTCTCGATGAGTGGGGATGACTTTTCAGGACGACGGAACTCGAGAGCCTGTGCAGCATTGAAAAGCTCGATTGCGAGGACTGTCTCGACGTTATCGACTACGCGGACGAGTTTGGTAGCCGCGTTGGAGCCCATGCTGACGTGGTCTTCCTGACCCTGTGATGATGGGATGGAATCGCATGACGCAGGCCAGCAAAGCATCTTGTTCTGGCTGACGATAGATGCCGCGGTATACTGAGGAATCATGAATCCGCTGTTCAGACCAGGCTTTGCAACCAGGAACATAGGGAGTCCTCTCTGACCGCTGATAAGTTTGTAAATTCTTCTCTCTGAGATATTTGACATCTCAGACATAGCGATTGCGAGGGTATCCATAGGGATGGCGATAGGCTCTCCGTGGAAGTTGCCGGCAGAGATGATCATATCCTCGTCAGGGAATACGTTAGGGTTATCGGTAGCGCTGTTGATTTCGTCTCCGATGACAGATGCAACGTGTCTGATATTGTCTTTAACAGCTCCGTGAACCTGAGGAATGCAACGGAATGAATATGGGTCCTGGACGTGCTGCTTAGGTCTGCGGATAAGTTCGCTGCCCTCGAGCAGTTTCAGGAAATTCTCAGCTGTCTCGAGCTGTCCTTTGTGACGGCGAAGAAGGTGTGTGAGCTGGTAGAACGGCTCGATTCTTCCGTCATAAGCCTCCAATGACATGGCTGCGATGCAGTCAGCCCAGCGGGAAAGTCTCATGCTCTTTATCAATGCCCATGTGGCATGAGCACTCATGAACTGTGTTCCGTTGAGAAGTGCGAGGCCTTCCTTTGACTGGAGTCGGATAGGACTCCATCCGAATTCCTTCCATACTTCTGCTGAAGGACGTACCTGTCCTTTGTATCTTACCTCACCGAGGCCGATGAGAGGGAGGCACATGTGTGCGAGCGGTGCGAGGTCTCCTGACGCGCCGAGCGAACCCTGCTGATAGACAACCGGAAGGATGTCATTGTTGAACATGTCGATAAGGCGCTGGATGGTAATGATCTGTACGCCTGAATGTCCGTAAGACAGAGACTGTATCTTCATGAGAAGCATCAGTTTGACAATCTCAGGTCTTACAGTGTCGCCTGTTCCGCACGCGTGTGACATTACGAGGTTGTGCTGGAGCTGTGAAAGGTCAGCCTCCGGAATCGTAATGTTGCAAAGTGAACCGAAACCTGTGGTGACGCCATATACTGGTCTGCCTATGTCCTCCATCTTGCTGTCAAGATAGTCACGGCATTTCTGAACGGCCTTTGCTGACTCTTCTGAAAGCTCGAGAGTTGCGTGATTGTCAATGATTTCCTTGACTTTTGCGAGTGTCAGTGTCTCGTTGGATATTTTATGTATCATGTCGTGTTATTTATGTTATTGAACCGGAATATCTTCCATTGCGGACATTCCGGATCATTTTCGGATTTCTTGATTATCTGATGTTTTTCAGCGCGTCGCGGACCAGAGCCTCGTCAGCATTGACAGGAACTGTTACTGTCAATGTCTCTGTGCGTCCCATTTCGCGGGTTATCGCGTGGAGTGCGCCTTCGTTGCGAGCCCAGCTGCGGCGTGCGATTCCGTTGTTGACATCCCAGAAAAGCATGTTGGTGATGTGGCGGTCAGAATCGGCGGTTCCGTCAATGACCATACCGAAACCTCCGTTGATGACTTCGCCCCAGCCTACGCCGCCTCCGTTGTGGATGGAAACCCATGTGGCGCCTCTGAATGAGTCTCCTATGACGTTCTGGATGGCCATGTCAGCGGTGAACTGAGAACCGTCATAGATATTGGATGTTTCGCGGAATGGAGAGTCTGTTCCTGAAACGTCGTGGTGGTCACGTCCGAGAACAATCGGAGCAGTGATTTCCCCACGTCTGATAGCCTCGTTGAAAGCCAATGCAATCTTGGTTCTTCCTTCGCAGTCTGCGTAAAGGATTCTGGCCTGGGAACCTACCACAAGTTTATTGCGGCCTGCCTCCTCGATCCAGTGGATATTGTCGCGGAGCTGTCCCTGAATCTCTTCCGGAGCTGTCCTGGACTCTTCTTCGAGAACCTTTACTGCGATGGCATCTGACTTCGCGAGGTCCTCCGGATTCTCTGACATACATACCCATCTGAAAGGTCCGAAACCATAGTCGAAATAGAGTGGTCCCATGATGTCCTGTACGTATGAAGGATATCGGAACTTGCCGTCCGGTCTGAGGATGTCTGCTCCTGCGCGGGAAGACTCGAGAAGGAATGCGTTGCCATAGTCGAAGAAGTACATTCCTTTGGCAGTCAGGCGGTTGATTGCTGCAACCTGTCTTCTGAGGGATTCTCTTACGCACTCTTTGAAGCGCTCAGGCTCTTCTGCCATCATCTTCTTGGACTCTTCGAGGCTGTATCCTGCCGGATAGTATCCGCCTGCCCAAGGGTTGTGGAGTGAGGTCTGGTCAGAACCGAGGTTTACTTCAATGCCTTCGTCTGCAAGTCTTTCCCACAGATCGACAACGTTACCTACGTATGCGAGCGAAACGACTTCTTTCTCGCTTGTGGCCTTGCGGATACGTGCCATAAGTTCGTCAAGGTTCTCGTGGAGTTCATCTACCCAGCCCTGCTCGTGACGCTTGCGTGCTGCAAGCGGGTTGATTTCAGCTGTTACGCTCACTACGCCTGCAATGTTTCCTGCCTTAGGCTGGGCTCCTGACATTCCGCCGAGTCCGGCTGTCACGAACAGGAGGCCTTTCATATTCTCTCTGGTACCTTCAATGCCCTTGCTCTTCAGCTGTTTGCGTGCTGCATTCATGACTGTGATCGTGGTACCGTGAACGATACCCTGAGGTCCGATATACATATATGAGCCTGCGGTCATCTGTCCGTACTGTGAAACGCCGAGAGCATTGAATCTCTCCCAGTCGTCCTGCTTCGAGTAGTTAGGGATTACCATACCATTGGTAACAACTACACGCGGTGCGTCCTTGTGGCTTGGGAACAGTCCCATAGGATGGCCTGAATACATGGCAAGAGTCTGCTCGTCAGTCATTTCTGCAAGATACTTCATCGCGAGGCGGTACTGTGCCCAGTTCTGGAAGATGGCTCCGTTACCGCCGTAGATGATGAGTTCGTGAGGGTGCTGAGCGACTCTCGGGTCCAGGTTGTTCTGGATCATACCCATGATTGCAGCTGCCTGACGGCTCTTTGCAGGATATTCGTCGATAGGTCTTGCATACATCTCATAGTCGGGACGGAACCTGTACATGTAGATTCTGCCGTAGTCATGCAGCTCCTGTGCGAATTCCTCTGCGAGTATGCTGTGGAACTTGGTAGGGAAGTATCTCAATGCGTTCCTGACGGCAAGTACCTTTTCTTCTTCAGTGAGGATGTCCTTGCGCTTAGGAGCATGGTTGATATTCTTGTCATATGGTTTTTTCTCAGGCAATTCAGC
>FR890609.1:11309-44189 GCA_000435075.1 Bacteroides sp. CAG:770
CAATTCAGCAGGAATGCCTTCGAGTATCTGTTTCTGAAAATCTGTCATTTCCGTGAAGTTTAGTAATTAATTATATGTGTTCTTGGCGAAAAATCGTTTAGAAGTGCCCTGCGTCGGACATTTCCAAACGATTATATTGTCTAGCCGATGTTCTTGTTGACTGCGGCAAGGATTTCAGCCTCTTTCTCTGCTGCCTCTTTTGCGATGGCTTCTGCCTCTGCAACGAGTTTGTCGGCAAGAGCGCGGTCCTGGAGTCCTGCAGCATTGATCCTTACATTGAGCTGTGCTCCTCTTACTGCTGCCAATGCTGCGAGGGCGCCGACTCCTGCGTCTGATGCTGAAGCAGGGTTTCCGGTCAATGCCATCGCGAGGGCTACCGGCATTGCTTCTAGCGCGGTCTGCATTGTTCTCAGAGGAACCTGGGTTGCGTAGAGAGTCGCTTTCTCCATGGCTGCAGCACGTGCTGCTTTCTCTTCGTCACTGCCCTTTGGCATAGAGAATACATCCATGATCTTCGCGAATGCGGCGGTGTCCTCATCTACGAGTTTCAGCAGGCGTTCCATGACATCATGTCCCTTTTCCGCCCAGTCGGAGAACTCTTTCCAGCGTGCATCCCAGCCGCGTTTGTGGGCTGAAAGGTTAGCTACCATTGTTCCCAGTGCTGCTGCGAGTGCGCCCATGTATGCTGATACTGAGCCGCCTCCAGGTGCTGCTGACTCAGAAGCTGTCTCTCTTGCGAATCCCTTGAGTGTCATTCTGATAAGTCTTTCCTTAGCAGCTTCTGCAGCCTCGTCTTCCATCAGGAATTCGATGACTTTCTCTCGTGGGTTGAAAGGCTTGAGGTCGCTGAGGCCCAGTGACTTGACAGCTATCTTGATGATTTCGTCCTCGCTGATTCCGAGTGAACGCTCCTGTTTTGCGAGATAATATTTGCCGGCCTCGATGAGAACGCGTTTAGGTACAAGTCCTACGATTTCAGTTCCGGTGACACGGAGTCCTCTTGCCGCTGCTGCTCTGCAAACCTCTTCGAAGGCCACGTGGAGCGGAGTTGCGTTCATGTCGGTAATGTTCATGGATACCTGGGCGATGCCGTATTCCTCGATGTACCAGCCGATTGCCTTGCAGCCCTTCAGTGTTCCAGGAATCCAGATGGTCTTTCCGTTGTCGTCCTTAAGAATCTTTCCGGTGAGGCTGCCACCCTCTCTTGCAGGACGGCCTTTCTCTCTGACATCGAATGCGACTGCCATTGCGCGGCGTGTGGATGTGGTGTTCAGGTTGAAGTTGACCGCGATAAGGAAGTCACGTGCTCCGACATTGGTAGCGCCAGCCTTGGCAACTGTCTCATTGTACTCGCCAGGGCCGAAATCCGGTTTCCTCTCAGGATCATTGACCTTTTCCGGCAGAGCCTCATATTCGCCTGCGCGGCATACTGCGAGATTTTTTCTCTCCGGCTTGTAGGCTGCTGACTCGTAGCAGTAGCAAGGAATTCCGAGTTCGTCGTAGATCCTTTTTGCGAGGCCTCTGGCCATTTCCGCACATTCTTTCAGTGTTGTTCCGGCAACTGGGATGAGAGGCAGTACGTCCGTCGCTCCTGACCTTGGGTGTGCGCCGTGGTGATGTCTCATGTCGATCAGTTCGGTTGCTTTCTTTTCGCCCTGGAAAGCCGCTTCGAGTACCGCTTCCGGTGAACCTACGAATGTCACCACTGTTCTGTTGGTGGCCTCTCCTGGATCAACATCGAGTACTTTGACGCTTTCCTCTCCGTTCTCAGTGGAAACTTTTGTTTCGGTTATTGCCTTGACAATCTGGTCAATAACTTCTTTGTTCCGACCCTCGCTGTAGTTCGGGACACATTCGATGATTCTTTTCATATTATCTGTTTAATAAAATATTTTGTACAAAAACTGTCTTGGAAATGTTTGTCGTGTCAGTTCATCAGCCTTTTCGCCCGGTCATCAGTTTGTCTTGCGCTCTACTCGAAAAGACTTTGAAACGTAAATTTAAGCATTTTCTTATAAAACGTATAAATATACGCAGTTTTCTGTAAAAAATGAAGAAAATTCAGCTAAATTGCTTTATAACTGAATTTTCTCGAATCATCGGAAATATGCCCGGATGCAGGTTATTTTTTGAAGGTTACTAATTGTCCTCGTCAGGAGCCGTGCCCCGTCTGAATATCTTGTAGCCTATCATGGCCATGGCGATGCTCATCAGCGGGCTGAGGATATTGAAGAAGCAATATGGCAGATAAGTGATGGTCGGCACGCTCAGGATGGTAGCCTGTGTCATACCGCAACTGCTCCACGGGTAGAGAGGCGATGTGACAGTCGAAGAATCCTCCACGGAGCGTCCCAGCAGGCGGCTCTCATAACCGCGTTTCGCATAAATGTCCTTGTAGATGTCTGACGTAAGGATAATCGAAAGATACTGGTCCGAAATCACGCCGTTAAGGATTACGCCGGTTCCGACAGTCGAAGCCACCAGGCCGGTGCGGGTCTTGGTCATCGGCAGGATCAATGATGCAAGGTGATGGAGCATTCCGCTGGCTTTCATGCATCCTCCGAAACACATCGCGCAGATAACCAGGTACACAGTGTTCAGCATTCCGAGCATACCCCTCGATGCCACGAGCTTATTGACCTCTTCGACGCCGGTATCCACTGAAACAGAATCATATATGGTCTTGACAATGCCGGTGAACATGACTTCAGCCTTGCACAGTGTTCCGCCGATTCCGAATGCCTCGAGAGTCTGGTTGCCTATCTCCGTCACGATGTGCGGCTGGAGAACGATGGCGCAGCCTGCCGCCAGTAACATTGATATTCCCAATACCGGCAGCGCAGGCATTTTCTTGGCGATGAGGATTCCGGTCACGACCGGGACTATGAGCGTCCACAGCGAAATATTGAACTTCGACGACAATGTCTCCGTATAGACCGAAATCTGTGCGGAGTCGTTCCCGCTGTGCAGAAAACCGAGCACCAGGAATATTGTCAATGTTAGTGCGAATGACGGTACCGTGGTGAGCATCAGGTACTTGATGTGCTTGAAGAGGGGAGACCCTGAGATGGATGCCGCCATCACCGTCGTGTCGGAAAGCGGTGAGATCTTGTCTCCGAAATATGCTCCGGATATGATAGCGCCGGCAATCATTCCCTCACTGAAGCCCTGGGCTTTTCCGATACCCATGAGGGCCACTCCGATAGTCGCGATAGTGGTCCACGAACTGCCGATCATCACGGAAATGAAGGCGCAGATTATACATGCTGTCACCAGGAAAATTTTCGGGGAGATGATTTGCACACCATAATATATAAGGGACGGCACGGTTCCGCTCATTGTCCATGTTCCGGAAATGCCGCCGATCATGAACAAGATAACGATGGCCGTGGTCACGTCTCCGATGTTGCTCCTGATGGCGTCCTCGAATTCCTCCCACGGCTTCTTGAAAAGCCACATCGCCAGCCATACGCAGATTCCCGCTGAAAACAGCAGTGCCACTTGGCTTGCGCCAAGAATCGCGTCGCTTCCGAAAATGGTGATGTTCAATGCCAGTAGAATGACCAATACCACGATTGGTACCAATGAAATGCAAGTTCGAATTACAGATGCTTTCTTCATTCCGTATAATATTTTAAAGTCATGAAGGCATTCCCTTCATGAAAACAACAAATGGTAATCTATGTCCGTCTTGGAGATAATAAAAATATCCCCGCAAGTCTGAGTTGCGGAGAGTATTTTTGCAAAGGTAGTGAATAATCGGGATTAATACCTGATTTTCATCTCATAATTCCACTGGTCGAAGTAAAGGTTCCCTCCGTCCCACTCTACTTCGCCTCTCTGGAATAATGACACATTTTTGGCAGGAAATAGCATTTTCTTGCCAAAAATGTATTACTTTTGTGCTGTCGAACAGATAAGAATGACAATTACAGATCATATCGTATATTATGCAGCTCTGCAGCGTGGACCTTTCCGCAGGAAGGACCTTTCCGCATGGCTGGGCGAAAAGAGGATTCCGGTTGGCAGTGGTCTTCAAACACAGCTGGACCGCTTGGTTGCATCCGGTCGTCTCATTAAAACCGGCTGGGGAGAGTATCGTCTAAGTGACAGTGCAAAGCCCCGTTTGCAACTCGCTCTAAAGCCGGAAACAAAGGAATTGGCCCAGTACCTGAAGAAGCGCTATCCGCTGGCTGATTTCTGTATTTGGGATGCTGCCAGCGTTATTCCCTTTATGCTGCATGTGCCTAACATCAAGATGGTCATCGTTGACGTAGAGCGTCTGCTTGAACAATCCTTCCCGGATGCTATCCGCGAGAAGTATCCGAATATGATGGTTCTTCCCAATCCCACTAAAGAAGAGTTTATCAAGTTCGGGAGGACCAGGGACTGCATCATTCTGCATACACTTACAACAGAGGCTCCGATTGACACCTTTGAAGGACTCTCCGTACCCACAGCGGAGAAAATGTTGGTGGACATTTTCCTTAATCCGGAATTCGAATTCCTTCAGGGAAGTGAACTCACTCGTATATACCAGGAAGTATTCTCTGATTTTGACATATCCCGCAGCCGGCTGCTCCGCTATGCGCGGCGCCGTTACTGTGAAGAAAAAATACAGCATCTTATTGCCCGCATAACCCCTTAGAACAATGATTGACCCTAAAAGCCGAAGCCTGGAATGGATTGAACAGGCGAGTTCTCTCATTCCTAATATCGCAGATACTGCCCTTGTGGAGAAGGCCATCCGTGCCCTCTCCTTACTGGAGTCCCTTGTCCGGTCCGGATGTCCCTTCGTCTTTAAAGGAGGTACTGCCCTGATGCTGCATCTGGATACTTCCCGACGACTGTCCATAGATGTTGATATCGTATGTCCTCCGGGGCTGGACATTAGGGAATATATTGGGAAGTATGGCAGTGAGTATGGCTTCCTTGAGGCCACCGAGATTGGTCGTAATTCCAGAACAGGCGTGCCCAAGTCTCATGCTGAGTACCGCTACGCTGTCACGTACCCTTCTGGTCGCCCTACAGATAAGATTCTATTGGATGTCTTGTATGAGGACATTAAATACAACGAGGTTGTGTCTCTCGCCATCAAGAGCCCACTCCTGAAGCAGGAAGGAGAGCCGATGATGGTACAGTGCCCCGGCTTGAAGGATATGCTTGGTGATAAACTTACGGCTTTCGCGCCGCACACCACAGGCATCCCCTTCTTCAAGGGAGAGGATGAATTCTTTATGGAAATCATGAAACAGCTCTATGACGTCAGTTCCATCATTGACAGAGTGGACGACCTTACCGAAGTCCGGAATACCTATAGCCAACTTGTCCCTATCGAATTAGGATACCGCAAACTTAACCGGCTCACCGAGGCCGATGTCCTCAAGGATACTTACGATTGCGCCCTGAACATCTGTTTGCGCGGCGCTCTGGATAAAAAAGAATATGGCTATTACGCGAAAGGTGCCAGAAGTGTAAACAGTTTCATCATCCCGGAGAATTACAATGCCGATATCGCCATCCGTGATGCTGCTAAAGTGGCATACCTTGTTCGTCTTATCCAGACTGGCAACAATCATGTAAAGCATTACAAACACGAAATGGATGAGGAACTTGCAGACGCCCTTATACAGAATCGCCAGTTGAACAAACTGAACAGCATTAAGAAGATAAGCCTGGAAGCATTCTTCTATCTGTTGGAAATCGAGAAGACTACCTGATTTTCATCTCATAATTCCACTGGTCGAAGTAAAGGTTTCCTCCGTCCCACTCTACTTCGCCTCTCTGGAAATCAACGGTTTCGCTACGCGGATATTTCTTTTCCGGGATAAACTTGCGGCCGAAATCGTTGTTTATGACGAGCCTGTAGGCATCCAGGGCTCCCATGTAGGTTTCCCCTCCGAAAGACTGGTCCACAGGAATCCATCCGTAGCCGTCAATCCAGATTTCAGCCCAGTCGTGCAGCCCGTCATTGCCCGGATGCATCATGAATCCGCTCTGGAATCTGGCCGGGATACCTGCTGACCTGCAGAGAGTTATGAAAAGAAGACTGACCTGGCCGCAGTCTCCGTGTCTGTTGTGGAGGACATATTCCGGAATGTTCTTGATTGTCGAATACTCGCGCGCTGACGCCCATGGGAAGTTCGCGTCAATCCAATCATAGAAGGCTTTCGCCTTGAGGACAGGTTTGTCAATGCCTTTGCACAGGGAGTCTCTGAGTTCCAGGATTCTCGGCGAGAACAATATGTGCGAATCGCGCTCCTTCGTATATTCTTTCGGAGCAGCACCCTTTTTGCCGGACGGACCAATGCCGGTTTCCGTATCATCATCTGTGATGCCGAGAGGTATCCATTCGGCGCATGATTCATATTCGAATTCCTCATAGAAGACAACCGGCCAGCCTGCGGACGCCTTCGCTTCCATATAAAGGGAACTATGTGCGCTCCGGTTTCCTGAGAAGGTCAGTTCTTCGGCATTGGCCAGCTCGGTCCTGAAATACAACGGGTCAGAGGAATCGGATGGCCTGGAAGTCCAGCCGGCCTCGATGAACTTTACATTTTTCTGTCTCGGGACATCAGTCCTCGGGTATGGCAGCCAGCAACGCACAGTCTCTCCGTCCGGAACGGCGTCCGGTTTCACAGTCAATGTGTATCTGACTCTCATTTTGTGCGGCTTTCCGAGATACTTGTCGCCGGACAGGTAGCCTCCGGCCTCGTATGTGACTGCATTGTCATCGATGGCATTGACATTCACATTGGCATTGGCCTTCATCCTTTTCCTGACCGCTTTTGCGGCATTGGCGATGTCTTTCTTGCCGATCCGGTAGGCTTTGTCCGGCTCTGCGCCGTCAGCGGCCTCTTTTATCGCGCGGCAGCTTTTGTCGATGCGGAAGAGGCTCGGGCCGGCATTGCGGAAATACCGTGTCTCGCCGTTCAGGGTCAATGCTTCCAGACAGCCCTGTCTGGTCCATGAATCTATCTGGTCTTCAGTGACATCCGGAATGTATTTCGTGATATATTCCTTCATGTCGCTCCTGGTCTTGCAGAAGTCGAGTTCGACCCTGTGCTGGAGGTCGTCTTTCCAGCTGTAACCGCTTTTGTTGCCGCAGCTGAGTGCGAGGGCTGCGGTGGAAATTGTCAATGCTATTGTTTTGAGTCTCATGGCGTTGTGATTCGTGTTACGGATAAAAACTGACGGTGTTCCCGAGTGGTGGCGCCCGGTAAGGCTGCACAAAATACAAAGTTAACATTCAAGGAATAAAAACCAAGGGGTGAGAGAGCTGCATCCATATACGTATTGTCAAATTGTCGAATTAATTTGTCGGATTGTCGTAGGATTTGTGACTTTTAATGTTTACCTTGCAAGTGCAATCTAATGCAGATATAATTTTAACAAACTGCTTATTATCTTTTGGCAGCATCGACTTTGCTGCTCACGTTCTCGTGTATTTCTTCGACTGGTCCCGATGATCCGGAGACCGTCCCTCCAACAGTTCCTGTCGTGACTACTGCTGATTTTACAGACCTTACGACCAGCTCGGTCAAAGTCGGCGGAGAGGTCAAGGAAGACGGCGGTGCTGAAGTTACTGCACGCGGTATCGTGTATGGTGACCAGGCCAATCCTACTGTTGAGGCTTCATCCATTACCGATGAGGGAACGGGAACAGGTGTGTTCGAGTCTGAACTTTCTGAGCTGAAGGCTTCTACCACATACTATTACCGTGCTTATGCCACAAATAAGGCCGGTACGGCATATGGTGAGGAAAAAACCTTCACGACAGATATGGCCGAGGCTCTCACAATCGCCATCAATGATAATGTATCGCTGGAGATGGTGCTTGTAAAACCAGGTACTTTCGCTATGGGCAATCCGCAGTGGGAAGCAGGTTTCTATTATGAGGGACCTGTGCACAATGTGACATTGACAAAGAGCTACTACATAGGCAAGTTTGAGGTCACCCAGGCTCAGTGGACTGCCATCATGGACTCTAATCCAAGCTGTGACATAGGTGACGATATCGCCGTTCATCAGGTCAGCTACAACATGTGCCTGCAGTTCGTTGAGGGACTGAACAAAAAGACAGGTCTGACATTCTCCATGCCTACAGAGGCACAGTGGGAATTTGCGGCCCGTGGAGGCGTGAACTCCAAAGGGTATATGTATGCCGGAAGCAATGATCTCGCCGAGGTCAGCTGGTCAATGACTACTTTGGCTGCAGAAGGTATTGAATCGACAATGCCGGGCGGCAAGAAGAAGCCTAATGAACTCGGACTCTATGATATGAGCGGTAATGTAAACGAGTGGGTATCAGACTATTTCTATTCTTCAGGCTATGAGGCAGGTGATGCGACTGACCCTACCGGTCCGGCAGAGCCTTCGAGCGAAGCCAAGGAAAGGGTAGTCCGCGGAGGTTCAGGTTTCCTGGATGATATCTTCTGCACAGTTTACAAGAGAGTGGGAACTTTTACTTCAGACAATGCCGGAATGGACTACGGTCTCCGTCTTGTACTGAATAATGACAAATAACATGTCTGGAAATAAAAAGTTATTGCTGAGGTCAGCCGGAAGATTCTTTCTGGCTGGCTTTTTTGTGTTCTCCGCGTCTTGTTCGAAGGGCCCGGAAGAAGAACCTGATACTCCGCCTGAAAATGAACCTGGCTTGCCTCAGGTCCGGACTGCCGGAGTTGCGGATGTGACGGATGAAGGGGCGACAGTGTCCTGCGTCCTGGTCTCCGACGGCGGCAAAATATTGCTCGAGAGGGGAGTGGTTTATGGTACGGAAGAAAATCCTACCCTGGAGACTGGAACCAAGGTCAATGCTAACAGGGGTACTGGAGAATATTCCGTGGAACTCGGAAACCTTTCTGACTGGAAAGGCTATCATGTCCGCGCGTTTGCGACAAATAAACTCGGCACGTCTTATGGAGAGGATATGACTTTCGAGACCCTGCCGAAGAAGGTGCGGACCATCAATCTTGACGGCGTTGTTTTCAAGATGGTCTATGTCGAGGGCGGAACCTTCAGAATGGGAGCCGCCGATGACGATGCATCAGCGGAGTCGTACGAAAAACCTGCCCATAATGTTACTCTTGACAGTTATTATATCGGCTCATGCGAGGTGACCAATGAGGTGTGGAATATGGTGATGGAAGGCCGTGC
The DNA here is from genome assembly GCA_000435075.1 of Bacteroides sp. CAG:770. GTDB lineage: Bacteria > Bacteroidota > Bacteroidia > Bacteroidales > UBA932 > Cryptobacteroides. Next base: position 20,469 of record FR890609.1, read on the forward strand.
ACCTACACCGCTGGAACAGAATGACAGATTCAAGCCTGTGGGACAGAAATCGTGGTCTCAGTGCGTAGAGTTCATTGATAAAATCAGCAAGCAGACCGGGATGAATTTCAGTCTCCCGACGGAGGCCCAGTGGGAATATGCCGCAAGGGGCGGAAACAGGCAGGAGCATTATCTGTATTGCGGAAGTGATGACGTGGATGAGGTCGGATGGTATTACGCCAATGCCGCGAGTAATGTCATGATTGTCGGTACTAAGAAGCCTAATGGCCTCGGGCTATATGATATGACGGGCAATGTGTTGGAGTGGTGCGCTGACTGGTATGGTCAGTATTCTGCCCAGGATCAGGAGAATCCCGTATGTGATGTGAAAAATCCTGAAGGCTTCCGCGTAATGCGCGGCGGTTCCGTTGTCAATGATCCTGGCTGGTGTCGTCTAACACACCGTTTCGGAGGGAAATTCGACAGCAACATGTATTTCGTGGGCTTCCGTCTGGTGCTCAACAAAAATAAACAGGAATCGGCCTGATTTTGTGCATTTTCGTTACAAAATGCATGGATTTCCAAAAATAATGCTTGCCTTCCCGTCTTTGACACTTCGATTTTAAGATATGAATACCCCAGAACGCTGTAATGGCGATTCTGGGGCTTTTTCAATTGTGCAGGTATGCAATGAATTGGCGGAGATTTCACGCCGACAAGCAGTCGGCCGCGGCGGAACTCACTCCGCACAGTTTCTAAATTATATGTTGTTTATAAAAATATTTTCTAAAACTTAAACTTAAAATTAAAAAAAAATAAAAAATAATGGTGGATTTAATAGAAAATTGTATATTTGTGCCATAATTAAATAATATTGTAGTTTAATATGGTAAATGTAGATTTCAAAGAGATAGCCTCGCGTTATGAGAAAGAACTCAGGGAAAACTGTCTTCCTTTCTGGCTTGAGCATTCTCAGGATAAAGAGTACGGCGGATATTTCAGCTGTCTCAATCGTGACGGGTCGGTTTATGATACGGACAAGTTCATCTGGCTTCAGGGTAGGGAAGTATGGATGTTTGCGATGCTCTATAATAATGTAGAGAAAAACCAGCAGTGGCTCGATTGCGCAGTCCAGGGCGCTGAATTCCTGAAAAAATACGGGCACGACGAGAACTGGGACTTCTATTTCTCCCTTGACAGGAAAGGAAATCCGCTTGTTCAGCCTTACAATATCTTTTCAAATACATTCGCCTGTATGGCATTTGCGCAACTTGCAAAAGCTACCGGCAATGATGAGTATGCGCAGATTGCCCGACGTATCTTCGGACGGATTCTCGAAAGGCGTTCAAATCCTAAAGGCCAATGGTGCAAGGCGTATCCGGGTACTCGTCCGATGAAGGATTTCGCTCTTCCTATGATTGTCTGCAATATGGCCCTCGAAATAGAGGATATTCTCGAGGATAAGTCAGTTCTGGAGCAGACTATCGACACTTGTCTGCACGAAGTATTCGACGTGTTCTATAAGCCGGAACTCGGCTGCATGCTGGAGAATGTCTCTTCAGTGGATGGAGCACCTCTTGATTGCTTTGAGGGAAGGGAAATCAATCCGGGCCATGACCTTGAGGCTCTGTGGTTTATGATGAATCTCGGAGTGCGTCGGGACGACAAGGCATTGATAGAAAAGTGTGTGGAAATCGCTCTTAGCGTCATTGAACGCGGATGGGATAAGGAATTCGGAGGAATATACTATTTCCTTGATGTTAAGGGAGTTCCGCAGCAGAAACTCGAATGGGACCAGAAACTCTGGTGGGTGCATATCGAGTCTGCGATAGCCATGCTCAAAGGCTATCAGCTGACCGGAAATGAAAAATGCCTCGAATGGTTTTTGAAACTGGATGCGTATCTCTGGGATAATTTCAAGGATAAGGAATATCCGGAATGGTTCGGATACCTTAACCGCCGTGGCGAGGTCCTTCTCCCGCTCAAAGGAGGTAAATGGAAGGGCTGTTTCCATGTCCCGAGAGGACTTTACCAGATTTGGATGATGTCAAATGCATTGGTGGCAGAAAGAAAATGAAAAAGCTCGGAGTTCTCATAGTTTTCTGCCTCTTGCTCTCATTGGCTTCTTGTTCCCGCAGGGATTTGTATTGTGTCGTTTCCGGATGCAATGATTTTCAAGGGAATAAGTCGTCTTGTGCAAATAACGATCTGCTTGACCGTTTGGCGGAAGAAAATTTCAGGATTCATCGGTACGCCACTGTCGATGAAGTGTTCGCAGCTGCTCCTGAAAATGCCGGTGTGCTGGTTCTTTCTGGAGATTATCCGTCTGAAGGAACAGTGATTACAGAAGAGAATGTCGAGGTGGCATTGAAAAAATCATTGAAGGTCTTTGTTGAATATCCCGATCAGTTCGGCAAACAGCGTGTGATCGCAAAAGATACTCTCGACTTGGAGAGAATCGTAGTTTGTGATTCATTGTCTGAAGTTTTATGCCCGATGGATTTGCTTTCATTCAATAAATGTATAGTCAATGTCTATGAACAGGATGCATTTGGAGATGCTTTCAATACTTCAATTGTTGCTGCAAAAGTCGCCGGTTTCGATAAAGCGGAGTATGGTCTGAAGGATACGCCTACCAAGCCGGTTGTATTGAGTGACGGAAAGAATTTCATGATTTCCACCACGAAACTAAGTCAGTACGCTCATGACAGATATATTCCCGAATTCAGGACCAAGTCCTTAGTGGAATATGTAATCAGTTGGCTTACAGGAGAGTCTGTGGTTTTCAAAAAATGGACATCGCTAATTCATCCGGCATACAACGAAACTGAAAAACTTCCTTCGGATGCCCGTAGAAGAAGTGTTGCGAAAGGCATTGAATGGTATTATAACGGTAAATTCCTAGTAGATAAATCTTGGAAAGAGAGTTGGGCTGACTTGTACATCGGTGATGGTACCAAACCTGTGGGTCCTGAAGTTCCGTCAGATTTTGTCAATGGAGACGGAAGTTTAGGCGTTCTGGAAGGTCACATGTCCACAATCAATTATGACGGCTCTCAGCTATATCGTTATTGGATGCGTGCAGATGTCCAGGGTGAGTCTTCATTCGCTTTTGCATCTGCTTCCAAATTGCTGAACAATCCGGAATATGCAAAGGTTGCCGTAAACCTCCTTGATTATGGTTTTGGAGAGTATAGGGACGGACTCAGGAATGATCCGGAATCTCCATCTTACGGACTTCTCGGATGGGCAATCACCCATAAGGGCAATTACTATGGTGATGATAATGCAAGGTATATTTTAGGAGCTCTTGGAACTGCTGCTTTTCTCAATGAGCATAAGTTCGACAAAGAGATCGCAGAAGCAATTGTCGGTAATTTCAGAACGTCCGGCGCAAAAGGATTCAGGGGATGTATCTTATATGAGCCGGAACTTCAGAAGAACGGATGGAAGTTCTTCTATAATAGAGAATTGTCGAATCCTCATCCTCACTTTGAGGCCTGGCTATGGGCCTGCTACCTGTGGTTCTATGAACAGACAGGTTGGGAGACTTTGTTGGAAAGAACAAAACTTGGCATAAAGGAAACACTTGATACTTATCCTGATGGCTGGTTCTGGACAAACGGTATCCAGCAGGAGCGCGCCAGAATGATACTCCCTCTTGCATGGTTATACAGAGTTGAGCCGACAAAGGAGCATGAGCAGTACCTTGATTTTATGATGAAGGAACTCCTTAAAAATCAGGTTCCTTGCGGTGGCATCAGAGAAGAACTCGGAGACCCTTCCAAGAGTACATTCGGAAAAACTCCGTCAAATGAAAAATACGGAGAGTCAGAAGCGCCTTTAATCTTCGATAACGGTGATCCGATTGCAGATATGCTATATACGACAAACTTCGCATTTGTGGGTTTGTGTGAGGCTGCAGCTGCAACCAAAAAGCCTGAATATGTCGATGCGCTGAGGAAAATGAATGATTTCCTCATCAGAATCCAAGTCTGCAGTGATGAGTTCAAACATCTTGACGGTGCCTGGTTCAGGGCCTTCGATTACGAGTCTTGGGACTATTGGGCTTCCAATGCTGATGCCGGCTGGGGTGCGTGGTCCACATTGACAGGATGGATCCAGAGCTGGATTGTCGGCACTCAGGTACTTCTCGAAGAGAATACTTCATTGTGGGATCTTCTGTCTGACATGGATATGTCTGATATTTCCAAGAAAGTCATTTCAGACATGATGGAAGATGAAAAATAGCACTAGAATCAGTTTAACCAATAAATTACTACTAAATGAAACGAATTTTAAATGCAGCCGTTATCCTTCTGACAGTGCTTCTGTCGGCTTCGCTGCCTGTTTCTGCTGAACAGTCACAAGTTGGTGTCAATGCAGCTGCATCGACGATTGTCGTCCGAGGAAAGGTCGTTGATGAAAAGAATGAGCCTTTTGCCGGAGTTTCCATTGTTGCGAAGAAAGCCACCAATGGTGTTATTACTGGTGTGGATGGTACATTTGAAATCAATGTCCTCAAGGATGACGAACTCGAGTTCTCTTTCCTCGGTTATACGAATCTGATTGAGAAAATTGACGGCCGTCCTTTTTATCTGGTGACAATGCGTCCTCAGACTTCTGAGCTCGATCAGGTTACAGTCGTTGCTTACGGTAAGCAGAGAAAAGAGAGCGTGATCGGTGCAATCTCGAGTATGAATGTAGATAAAATCACACATTCTGTGAGCAAGTTGAGTAACGTACTTGCGGGACAGATGGCAGGTGTGGTTGCTGTACAGAGATCCGGTGAACCTGGCGAGGGTTCAGACTTCTGGATTCGTGGCGTAAGTACTTTCGGCGCCAACAACAGGCCGCTCGTTCTCGTAGATGGCATCGAGAGGGACCTTAACCTTGTGGATCCTGATGACGTGGAGACTTTCTCGATTCTCAAGGATGCTACCGCAACTGCAATCTATGGTGTGAGAGGTGCGAATGGTGTTGTGCTCATTACTACAAGAAAAGGTAAAGAGGCCTCCAAACCTGTCATCAGCGGACGTATCGAGGCTTCTCTTCTCCAGCCTACCAAGATGCCGAAGATGGCGAATGCCAAGCAGTTCATGGATATGTACAACTTCGCCTTTGAAGACAATAAAGGTGGCGTTTTCTACACAGAAGAAGCAAAAGCCAAATACCTTGACGGCTCGGATCCTGACCTTTATCCGAATATCAACTGGATGGATGAGATCTATAAGGATGTAACTACAAGCTATAGGGTAAATGTCAATGTTACTGGCGGTTCCAAGAAGGTACAATATTATGTGGCAGGCTCGTACTACCGCGAGAACGGTATCTTCAGCCCGGACAAAGGACTCGGATACAATCCCTCCAACAACTGGTCCCGTTTCAACTTCAGGTCAAATCTCGATATCAAGCTTTTTCCATATACGACATTGAATATCAACTTGTCGAATCAGTATGATACCAAGAGACAGCCGAACAACAACTATTCACTTTGGATTTATACATTCAAGACTATTCCGATTGCTATTCCGAAGAGATATTCTGACGGTACCATCGCACGGCCTACGATCGGAGAGAACCCTTACAATCTCTTGAACCTCAATGGCTACAATGAAATTTTTACCAATAATGCACAGTCTCTCATCGGACTGACTCAAGATTTCGAGCCTTGGGTGAAAGGTCTTAAAGCTAATGTGAAATTCTCTTGGGATGCAGTGAACTACGCTCATCTGAACCGTTCGAAGAATCCTTCCACATATTATGCTTCAGGACGTGATGAGAATGGAAACCTGATGTTTACCAAGAACAATGACGGTAACGACTATCTCTCTCTTTACAGAGACAATAGCGGTCATCGTACCACGTACCTTGAGGCCTCAGTTACTTATGACAGACAGTTTGTTGATGCCCATAGAGTCGGTGCTCTCTTCCTTTACAATATGAAGGAGAGAAAGGATAACTTCCCTGGCAACTATATAGCATCATTGCCATATAGAAACCTTGGTATCGCCGGCCGATTGACGTACTCATACAGAGACAGGTACTTCGTGGAAGGCAACTTCGGTTACAATGGTTCTGAGAACTTCGCTCCAAGCAAGAGATTCGGCTTCTTCCCATCTGTGGCTTTGGGATACCTTATCAGCAATGAGAATTTCTGGAGACCTATACAGGATGTGGTGAGCGTGCTCAAGATCAAAGGCTCCTATGGTCTTATCGGTAATGACCAAATCGGTGGCGGAAGACGTTTTGCCTTCAATTCCGAGATGGCTTCTGCCGGTGGATATACCTTCGGAACTCAAGGCCAGACTGGTTTGAACGGTCTTGCTACCGGTTATCCTGGATCTCCAAATGTGTCTTGGGAAGAGGCCAAGAAGATGAACATCGGATTGGAGATTGAACTCTTCTACTCATTGAAACTTGACATTGACTTCTTCCGTGAGCACAGATCAGGTATTTTCATTGAAAGGGCTTCTGTTCCGGCTATCGTCGGAGTTAACGTGAACCCTTATATGAACCTTGGAAAGATGCAGAATCAGGGTATTGACGCCTCGCTTCAGTATAACAAGAGATTCAGCAATGGTCTCGCAGTTTCTGCAAGAGCGAACTTTACGTTCAACAGGAACAAGAAACTCTATGATGACCAGCCGCATCCGCTTTCTCCGTATAAGGATGTGATTGGAAAACCTTGGGGACAGCAGTTCGGTTACATTGCTCTCGGCTACTTCAAGGATGAGGAAGACCTTGCCAACAGCCCTAAGCAGATCAACAACCCTAGAGTCGGTGATCTCAAGTATAAGGATATCAACGGAGACGGTATCGTGAATACCGAAGACTACGTAGCTATCGGACGCACTGACATCCCTGAGATAAACTATGGTTTCGGCGCGAACTTGAGCTACAAGGGATTTGACCTGTCATTCTTCTTCCAGGGTATCGGTAACGTGACTGGATTCATAGGCGGAACGACAATCGACATGTCTGATACAAACCAACTCTTCTCTAATGTTTACGAAGACGTTGCTCTGAATTACTGGACACCTGAGAATCCGAACGCCAAATATCCGAGGCTTTCTATCAGTGGCAGCCAGAATAATATGGCTCCTTCTACGCACAACCAGATAGACAAGAGTTTCCTCAGACTCAAGAGCGCTGAGTTCGGATATACATTGCCAAAGAAGGCTACCAAGAGGATTGGCTCTTCATTGATCCGTTTCTATGTTTCAGGAAACAACCTGCTTACATTCTCCAAATTCAAATTGTGGGATCCGGAGATTGCTGATGCACAGGGCTCTCAGTATCCAAATATGCGCGTGGTTAACTTTGGTGTGAACTTTAATTTCTAATGAGATTATGAAAATTATTAAAATATTTACTGCTGCGATCGCATCGCTGATGATGTTTTCATCATGCAACTATTTGGACCATAACTTCAATGACCAGATGACTCTTGAAGAGGTGTTCAGCAAGCGGCCTACTACAGAAAGATTCTTGGCAGGAGTGTATTCGGTCATTCCTGACGGAATGTGGATTTTTAGCGGTTCTTTTATCCCTTGTGCGGATGATGCCTATTTTTCATGGGAGAAAATGGACTATGAGCTTGTAAGAAGCGGTAACTACAATGAATCTACAGTTGGCGTCGCAGGTGGTTGGACTCCTCAATTCAACCCTTGGGCAAAATATTATATTGCCATTAACCAGGCTTCTGTATTTATTTCTCACGTGGATGAATGTCTGGAACTTACTCCTCAGGAAAGATCGGAGATGAAAGCTGAGGCACGTGTTCTCAGAGCATATTACTATTTCCTTCTGTTCCAGCAGTATGGCCCGATTTACATTTGGGGTGATAAAGAAGCGGACCTCGGTATTATGGGTGATAATGTGGACAGGAATACTGTTGATGAATGTGTTGATTTTATGACATCCCAGCTTGAAATGGCTGCCAACGATCTTCCTGTCAAGGTTGCAGACCCTACTACTTGGCAAGGGCGAATCACCAAAGGATTTGCTCTTGGTCTAAGGTCAAGAATCTTCCTTTACGCTGCACGTCCTCTGTTTAACGGCGGTGGAGAAATCCAGTATGGAAGAAGTCTCGTGAACAAATACGGAGAGCATATTTTCCCACAGAGCGAAGACCCTCACAAGTGGGATCTGGCCGCAGAAGCTGCAAAACAGGTTATTGACATGGATATCTATGATCTTCACAAGACTTCAAAGGAGTTTGCTGACCCCGTAGAAAAAGGAATGAACTCTTACAGGGAAGTATTCGTGGAAAAATGGAACGAGGAACTTATTTTCGCCAGATACTATGGCTCAGCTGAAGTCTGGAACCAGAGAGTTGTTCCTCCGAGAGTGTTCGGAGTCGGACTAGGCGGTTATTCATGTACTCTCAAACTTGTGGATGCCTATCCGATGGCAAATGGTAAATATCCTGTTGTCGGCTATACGGACAATGGCGCAAAACCGATTGTTGACCCTACTTCAGGCTACCAGGCCGATGGATTTACTGACGGATGGCTTCATCCGACACATAAGGACAAGGGAATCAAGGTGCATAACAGCATGAAGGGCAGAGACGGACGTTTCTATGCATCCATTTTCTTCAACGGAATGTATTGGATTCATGCGGATGGAACTAAACCGCAGTATAAGCCTGTTACTTTCTTCAATGGCGGTACTTCATCTTATGCTCATCCAAGCGGTGACTATGTGAAGACAGGATTCCTGTTTACCAAGTTTACTGATCCTACAGTCGATACCAGAAAGAACGTATGGGGCTCACTTACATGGTCTTATATGAGGTTGGCCGAGATTTATCTCAACTATGCCGAAGCTTGTAACGAAAAGCCGGAGAGAGATGCGGCAGAAGCTCTCAAATATCTGAATCTCATCAGAAAGAGAGCCGGCATCGAAACTAAGCTTGAGGATTGCTACCCTAATGTCGTAAACAGCAGAGAGGAACTCCGCAAATGGATCCGTCAGGAGAGAATGGTTGAACTTGCTTATGAAGGATTCCGCTATTATGACCTCCGTACATGGATGATTGCTGACAAAGAGGCAAATGGTCCTTGCTATGGACTGGATCTCACTGCTGAAGACTACGAGTCATCTTGGACACGTACTTCAAAGATTTGTCAGCCTCTCAAGTTCGAGACCAAGCATTATCTGTTCCCGATAGGAAAGAAACAACTTGAGGAAATGAAGCATTTTACACAGAATCAGGGTTGGTAAACAATAGATATTGTCATGAAAAATTTTATAAAAATAATTTCGGTGTTCGCGTTGGGCCTGTTTATGTCCGCTTCATGTGAGGATAACAGACTCGAAGGAATGTGCGATGACCAGGTATATTTTCTCAATAGCGGCACTCAGGTCATCAAGGTCAGCAAACGAGACTATGCGGATGTTCCGTTTACAATCTACAAGGCCGGTATCGGTCAGACTTCTGCTTCAGTAGATGTGCTTGTAGATGAGCAGCTTCTCGAAAAAATGAATGAAGAGAACGGCACTTCCTATAAGCTTTTGGATGAGAACTGCTATACCATCAAGAAAACTCATTTTGACTTCGCGGCCAAAGATGTTTCTGCTTCAAGTTCGATTGAGCTTGACGGTGCGGCAATCGGTTCTTTCCAGTCAATTGCAGTGAAGGAGTATGTGCTTCCTTTGGTACTTCGTTCAACAAGTAATGTCAGCGAAAAATTAGGCTATATCCTTTTGGTTCCTGTTTTGGAAAAATAACGTTATGCGTTTGTTAAAAATGATAGGTGTTTTGACGTTGTCCGCGCTCTTTGCTGTTTCCTGCAGTAAAGAGGCGGGGACAACAAATGGCCCGCAGGAAGGAGATTGCCCGGAAGAAATGATTCTGGACATAAAGTTCCCGGGGCAGTCAAAACCGTCTCATATGGAGATTGACAATCAGCGGAAAAAAATCACGCTGGATTTTGCTGAAGGTGTGGTTCCGTCAAATGTGGAGCTGAAACTCATTCTGGAGGATGGCGTGACAATGAAAGATCCTTCTGAGAATCCGTTTGTTCTGAACCTTACCAAAACCTGCCCTATAGTTTTAGCCTATGCAGGAAAGGATTATCGTTATCTCGTCATTGCCAATCATAGTGGCAATTCTGATGAAAACGTAATGAGGGACGGACCGGTTTCTGACATGGCTCTTATGTATTACGGAGGTTCTCACCGAATAGGCAAGACTGATTGGACTTCTGAACAGTTGCGCTCAAATGTCGTTTATCAGGACAGGAACGGCAAAGAGCATTGGCTGTTCGATTCCTTCCTCTTCCTTGAAACTTCAGATGGCGGAGGACATTATTTCGAAAGCGGCTTCGATGATCCGAACAATCCTCGGCCGAATGAGAAAGGCGCGAACAAGAGTGACTGGACAAAGATTCTTGATAAGTATTTTGCGGCAGACGGACCAATTGCACGTCTTGATAAAGAGGTTGGAAATGCTATTCAAAGAGTGTCTGTTCCGGTTTACAAAAGAAGAGTCGTCATTTTCCTTCCGGTCCCGTTCTATAGGCAGACGAACTGGGGAACGCTTTCCGGCAAGACAATGGACTTCTCCGTGAAAGCAGACCGCGTGGAGGCAAGCAAATGGTATGTGGACGAGGTTATCAGACGCTTTAATAAATTGAATGCAAACTATCTCGCTCTTGACGGCATCTATTACGTGGCGGAACAACTGACAAACAACAGGGATTATATTCCGACCGTTGCTGATTACATCAAAAGCAAGAATCTCAAATTCTACTGGATTCCTTATTGGGGTGCAGATGGAATGGGCGAATGGAAAAACATGAAATTCGATACGGCATTCCTTCAGCCTAACTACGCTTTTCCTCAGACAAAACCGGACTATGATTCTCATTTCAAGTCAATTATGAATTTCGCTTCTTCAAAAGGGATGGACTTGGAAATGGAATTTGACGAATATGCCCTTTACAACAATAAACTTGGAGATTACAGGGCGGACCGTGTCCGTGATTATCTCAGGGCGTTCAAGGCTTATGGCGTGACGACGAAGAACAAGATTGCGTACTATCAGAGCGACTGTATGGTGCACTCTCTCAAAACTTCTGAATACAAACAGGACAATGACTTGTATCACGAAATCTGTTCAATGATTGTTGAAAGGCAGCGAAGAAGAGGAGAAGATTAAGTTATAACCATGACTGGATTTACATATGAAGAAGATTTTATTGATCTTATTGATTATACCTGTACTGATTTTTTCTTGTGGTACATCTGACCGCAGGCCCGGAGATAGTCCGCTCACTACGGAAGGCAATATTGGCGATATGGTTCTGATGTACTATGGCGGTGTGCACAGAAAAACGACATGGAATCATGACCAATGCATGAGCAGTGTCGCATATGAAGATGCCCACGGAAAACTCCACTGGATGTTTGACGGATTCCTTTTCCTGGAATTCAAAAACGGAAAAGGTAGAGCCTATGCCTCTTATTATGAGCCGCTTCCGTGCAGAAAGGCGGAATGGGAAGAACTTGCACAATGCTATTTTGTCGAGGGCCGTGCCTGCTCTGCTCTGGAAGAATGTATAGATGAAGTCAAGGCGCAGATAGGAGAGCCTAAGCATAAACGTCAGGTTGTAGTCACATTGCCCGAACCGATTCCGGGACAGAAGGATTGGGGACAGTTGAATGGAAAGGATTTGGATTTCGACAATGATGAAGACAGAATCGAAGCCTGCAAATGGTATATCGATGAAGTGATAAGAATTTTCAAGTCACGGAATTACAAGAATCTCGAACTGGCTGGATTCTATTGGGTAGCAGAGGAAGCAACTCACAGCCGTACCATTGTCCATCAGGTAGGTGACTACATGAGGTCTCTCGGATATAAGTTCTATTGGATTCCTTACTGGGGCTCGGACGGACATGGAGAGTGGAAAGAACTCAAGTTTGATGTTGCATATCAGCAGCCAAACTACTTCTTCTATCAGCAGAAACCGGATTCGGTATATCTGCCGAAAGTGTGCGAGTTCGCCAAGGAGAGAGGCATGTATCTCGAAGTGGAGTTTGACGAGAGAGCATTGAGGTCAAATCCGGATTATCGTGCAGACCGACTCCATGACTATATGGATGCATTCCAAAAATGTGGCGCATTGGACAGCCTGCCACTTGCATATTACATCGGAGATTGTATGGTCAATGACCTTAAAGTGTCTTCTTACAAAGAAGACAACGACCTTTATGACTGGTTTGCAAATATTGTAGTGAAACGCCAGCAGATTAGAGGTGAGAAATAAAACACATTATTAATAATTAATACATTTAACTATGGAACATTTGAATTTTAAGACAATCGTTCTTTCAGTTTTGGCTGTGCTCGGCTTAGCCGTATCCTGCTCAAAAGAGAATAAGCCGGAGAAAACGGAAACAAAGCCTGAACTTTCAGTTTCTGAAACCAAGCTGGCTTTTTCTTCATTTGGTGAGGAGAAAACTTTCACAGTTACAGCTAATATGGAAGGCTTCACAGCAGAAGTTACCAAAGGTGACGATACTTGGTGTCATGTTACTCTTGAGGGCAATACCGTAAAGGTGCTTGTTGACAAGAATGAGGCTTACGAAATGCGCTCCTCTACTGTTACGGTAACTCTTCAGACAGAAAAGAAGAGAGTGCGCATCGAACAGGAGGCTGCTCCGGATCCGGCAAACATGCCTAAGGCAATCGTGCCAATGATAGTGGAACAGTTTACAGATTCAAGAGTTTACGATGTGATGGCTGCTGGCGTTAAGGTTGCTGAAATGTGCCGTGAGTATCTCTGTGTTCCGGGAAGCATTGACAATCAGGCAATTGTCATTTATCCTGTGGTTGACGGAAAGGCGGTTCATACAAAGGGTATCGTTCTATTCGTTCTTAACCAGAAAATGGAAGAAGGACGTTATACGGATACTTTCACTTTGGCAGAAGGAAATGTTCATGGTGGTACAGTAAGTTTTGAGGGTGACGCCATTACCGAATATGTTGCAGGTGACAAGGCGGCTGCTGATATCAAACTTGTTTGCCGTGATGAAAAGGGAGAACTTAAAATCGTTGCTGCTAAAACTCCGGAAATGGTAGAGACTACCGCAGAGGCAAGAACGGCAAAAGATGCAAGCGGCAATGTTTATGGTATTGTGAAGATTGCTTCTCACTACTGGCTTACAGATGACCTCAATACTACCAAGACTACTGACGGAACAGAGATTCCTGCAGGAAAAGTTGCTGCAGATTACAATGGTGCAGTTGCTACCTATGTGAATTCAAAATTCAAAAACAAACTTTATTCAGGTGCTGCTGCCGGTTGGAATGCAGGCGCATTTGCAGACAAAATTTCTCCGGAAGGATTTACGATCCCTGCTGAGGCTGTTTGGAATGCGTTGGTGGAGTACCTTGGACAGACAGGTAAAGCCATGGACGATGGAAACAAGAGTCAGAAGGCTGTGGGAAAGATGAGAACTATAGGTGAAGCGGGCAATTGGCTTGACGTTTGGGAAGAGCCTTGGAAAACAACCGGTTCAAGCAACCTTTCAGGCCTTTCGCTGAATAGTCTCGGATATCGTTTCTTGCAGAAAGAAGAAACTGAAGATGCTTATGAAGCAACTTTGACAGATACCTTCTATGCTACTTCAGATGCCAATCAGTTTGGACTTATCGGCTGGCATGTCAGTGGCGGTTCAGTTAATGGTAGATGGGATGCTTGGGGCGCCGATAGTGTAGCCAACATGTCTTGGGCTTTGAGATGTGTAAGTTTTTAATCTAAACAGTATTAAACTTTTATATGAAATATAGCATAATTGCATTAGTTGCATCATTGCTTGTTTCAGTATCAGCGATAGCATGCACCCCCACGAAAAGTGGAGGTGCATCTCCTGATAAAGAAATATCAGTGCCGAATGATTCAATAATGATTCCGCGTCCGGTGACAGCGAAGCGTCTGGATGGCTATCTTGACGTATCCCAGCCGCTTTATCTTAAATTTGAGGCGCCGGATGAGGTTTCCGAATCATTGACAAAATATCTTAGATCTTCCAATCTGGTCATTGTCGGTCCTTCATTGTCAAAGGTTCCTGTCAATATCGTACTCTCTGATGATCAGAGTCTTCCGAAGTCGGAAGAAGGATACCATCTGGTTATCACCCGGGAAGGTATAACTGTTGAGGCTAGGACGCAGGCAGGCCTGTTCTATGGACTGCAGACAGTCGTGCAGCTGAAAGATATGTATGGAAAATCTATTCCAACTTGGGAAATTACCGACTGGCCGAGATTCGGATATAGGGGACTGCATCTGGACGTCTGCCGTCATTTCTTCTCAAAGGAATTCGTGAAAAAGCAGATCCGCATGATGGCTACATTGAAGCTCAACAGATTGCATCTGCATTTGACTGATAACGAGGGATGGAGAATCCAGATAGAGAAATATCCGAATCTTACCGAGTATGGCGCATGGAGAATGGGCAATACTTGGAAAGAGTTCAATGACTCCGGACGCAAATTCGTTCGCCAAGGTACAGCAGGGGCTTACGGCGGATACTACTCGAAAGATGATGTGAGGGAACTTGTGGCCTATGCCAAAGAGCGTAACATTACGATAATTCCGGAAATTGAGATGCCCGGACACGCTTTGGCCGCCATTGCCTCTCTTCCGCAGCTGGCATGTACCCCTAATCCGAGTGCTCCTGTTGCAGAAATGTGTATCGGCAAGGAGAGTTCCATCCAAATTCTGAAGGATATCCTTACAGAGGTGATGGAGGTATTTCCTTCTGAATACATCCACCTCGGGGGCGATGAATATTGGCCTGGATATTGGCAGAACTGTCCTGACTGTCAGGCTCTTCTGAAAAAACAGGGCTTTACGGACTTCAACCAGCTTCATGGCTATCTTTTCCGTACAATGGAGAAATTCCTTGCTGACCATGGCCGTCGCCTGATCGGTTGGGACGAGATGCTTCAGGGCGGAATCTCACCAAATGCGACACTTATGTCCTGGCAGGATGAGAAAGCCGGTCAGATTGCAGCATCCAAAGGTCATAATGTGATTATGGTTCCTGGTGAGTACTGCTACTTTGACGGGTGTCAGGATTCTCCTGAAAAAGAATTCCATACTCCTAACTCGCCTCCTGCATTGTGGAACTTCCTTACTCTCCAGCGCGTTTATTCATACGATCCGGCTCCTCTTTCAATGGTCGGAAGGGAGAAAGTGCTTGGTACACAGGCTTGTTGCTGGACTGAATGGATGCCGAACGAGAACAGAGTGGAGTATATGATCTATCCTCGTCTGTTTGCGCTTGCTGAAGTGGCTTGGAGCAATCTCAATGAGCATCGGGATTATACTGAGTTCCGTCAGAGGGCAAAACATTTGTGTGACTGGGCGAAAAAACAAGGCTACAATACTTTCAATCTTGATACTGAGATCGGAGAACGCCCTTCTTCGCTCACAACCACTAAGCACCTCGGTTATGGATGCAAGGTGACTTACAATAAGCCATGGCTCCCTGATTTTCCTTGCGATAAGCAGACATCTCTGACAGATGGTGTTCATGGAAAATGGAGTTATCGTGTCAAATGGCAGGGCTTCAAGGAGATGGACGTTACCATTGATCTTGGAGAAGAGAAGGAAATCAAAGAAGTGAAAGCTGACTTCATGCAGTACGCGGATGACGGCGTTACTCTTCCTGAGAAAATCGTCATCAGCTGTTCGGAAGATGGCAAGAACTTCACTACTATGCAGACCATTGACAATCCTTACGATCCTGACAAGTATCTTTACAGGACATTCTCTTGGAAAGGGAATGCGCGGAAGGCGAGATATGTAAGGTATCAGGCTTCAGTTGTAAACCACGGAAGCTTTATTTTCTGTGACGAAGTGGAAATCTGGTAAAATGCCGGATTCCCTTCAAACCAATAATTGATTTTTATGAAAAGAATCCTCTTTCTGTTTATCTGTCCGCTTCTGGCGGTTGCCTGCAACAAACGGGTTGTTGCTGATTATAATGTAATTCCGCAAGTACAGAATCTGTCCGTCAAGGACGGAGATGTGTATGTCTTCGATTCGTCCAGAAAACTGGTGTACGACAATCAGGACTGCAGACGTTCTCTTGAGTTGTTTGCCCAGGATCTCGAAGAACTTGTCGGGATAAGACCTTCGGTTGCTGCAGGTACTTCTGAAGATGCTAAGGGCAATGTTTATTTTACACTTGGTCTTCAGGACGGAAGGAAAGAGGCCTATAGTATAAATGTCAGCTCTGACGGTATTCTTGTCCGGGCTGTTGCTCCAGAAGGAATCTATAGGGCAACCAGAACTCTTTTGAAGTCGGTCGGTACCGAAAAAATATCTTCGGTGGAGTTCCCGTCAGCCGAAGTGTCCGACTGGCCCCGCTTCGGATACAGGGGGCTTATGCTCGATGTCAGCAGACATTTTTCTGATGTTGAGATGGTGAAGCGTACCATTGATATGCTTGCGCTTCACCAGCTCAATATATTCCATTGGCATCTTACTGACGATCAGGGTTGGCGAATTGAAATCAAGAGCCATCCGGAATTGACTGAGGTCGGAGCGTGGCGCGACGACACTGTTGTAGGCCGTTATCTTGGCGGTACGGATTATCCTACGGACGGGAAACGCCACGGCGGGTTCTATACTCAGGAACAGATTCGTGAGATTGTGGCATATGCCAAGGAACGATATATAGAGATAATTCCGGAAATTGACCTTCCGGGACATACATCCGCAGTTTTGGCTGCATATCCCCAGTTGGGCTGCGAAGATAAAGAATACAAGGTGGCAAACAGATGGGGCGTAATCCGGGACGTCCTGTGTGCCGGAAATCCTGCTTCGCTCGACCTGTTCAAAGATATAATGGACGAGGTATGTGACCTGTTCCCTGGTAAATACATTCATCTTGGAGGTGATGAGTGTGTGAAAGACAGATGGAAAGCCTGTCCAAAATGTCAGAAGAAAATCAGAGAACTCGGTTTAAAAGACGTGGGCCGGTATTCTAAAGAAGATTATCTTCAGAGCTGGTTTATGGGAGAGGTTGCTTCTTATGTCCAGAGTAAAGGAAAACGCGTGATCGGATGGGATGAAATACTTGAAGGAGTCCCGATGGATGACTCCGTAATCATGTCCTGGCGAGGAACTGAAGGCGGTATTACTGCAGCCCGCATGGGGCATGATGTGGTCATGACACCTACATCAGATATGTACTTTGACCAAAGTCAGACATTGGCAAGCCAACTTGAGGAGATTCCCGTCGGAGGATTTATCAATGTCATGAAAGTCTATTCCTACGAGCCTCTTCCAGCCTCGCTTACTCCTGAACAGCAGAAACATATACTCGGATGCCAAGCTAATGTCTGGTGCGAATATATGCCGGAGGAAAGAATCCGTCAGTATCAGATGCTTCCGAGACTTGCAGCATTGTCTGAGGTGCAGTGGACAATGCCGGAGCGCAAGAATTACAAAGACTTCCCGAAAAGGTTGCCGAAAATGCTGTCAATATATGACCATTACGGATATAATTATGCAAAACATATTTTCGATGTGGCCTGCAGCTATTCTGTCAATGTAGAGAAAGGCTCTCTTGAGGTGTCTCTCTCCACGCTCGGGAATGATCCTATCTATTACACATTGGATGGAACGTCGCCACAGACAAAGAAAGCTATGTTGTATGATGACACTCCTATTGTGATTTCATCTCCGTCAGAACTGAAAGTGTCTGTTCTCAGAAACGGTAAATTCACAAAAGAGGAAACCCTTTTCAAGCTGGACTGCAACAAGGCGACTTTCAAGAAGGTGAACATATCTACCACATTGAACATAATGCAGGCACATCTGCCGCATGAAATTCTTACAGATGGCATCGTCGGCTCACTCCGTTGCGATGATTATCGTTGGATGAGCTGTACCGGCAGAATGTCATTGGTCCTGGATCTCGGAAAATCAGAATCATTCAGCCGCATAGGCTGGGTTGCGCTTAATTCCCAGTCGGAGAATATACTTGTTCCTCAGAATGTGAAAATTCAGATTTCGGAGGACGGAAAGCAATACTGCACCATATTGGACATAGAAAAAAATCACGAAATCCAGGCCGAGCAGTCTGTTGAACGTATTTCGGAAGAAGTGGGGGCGCAGACGGCCCGCTATATCAAAATGGATTTCGATTCATACAAATATCCGGACAAAACATCTCCATCGTGGGTGTTCCTCAGCGAACTTATCGTGGAATAATATGGCAATCCATAGGAAAAATAGGGAATCATATATGAGAAATATCGCTAGAATACTGTTTGTGCTGCTGATGGCGCTCTCAGTAAGTTGTGTGCCTGACAATTCGCCGGCGGAGATGAAAGAAATGGTAGGGAGACTCTGTCCGGAACATTCAAATAGTTTCAGATTCGAGTACCTTTCAGATCAGCCGGACAGCATTGACAGCTATTCTATTGAGACATATAAGGGTAAGATACTGATAAAAGGAAATACGGTCAATTCAATGGCTGTAGGCCTCAATGCTTACCTTAAGAATTTTTGTAATACGAGGGTGTCCTGGTATGCCTCTGATCCTGTCGATATGCCTTCGGTTCTTCCTTTGCCGGAGAATAAAATCCAGGCAAGTGCAAGATGCTCCAACCGGTTCTTCTTGAACTACTGCACGTTTGGCTATACCATGCCTTACTGGAAATGGTCAGACTGGGAGCGGCTTATAGACTGGATGGCGCTTAATGGTGTCAATATGCCATTGGCGATTACCGGGCAGGAATCAATATGGTATAAAGTATGGACTGACATGGGCTTGACTGACGAACAGATCCGTTCATATTTTACAGGGCCGGCTCATCTCCCTTGGCATAGAATGTCAAATGTGGATTATTGGCAGAGTCCTTTGCCTGAATCATGGTTGGAAAACCAGGAGGAATTACAGAAAAAGATATTGAAACGGGAGCGCTCATTGGGAATGACACCGGTCTTGCCGGCATTTGCTGGGCACGTTCCTGCTGAGTTGAAACAAGTACGTCCTGAGGCTAAGATTTATACTATGAGCCAATGGGGTGGATATGACGACAGATACAGAAGCCATTTCATTGACCCTGAAGATCCTCTCTATTCTGAAATACAGAGACGATTCCTTGAGGCGCAGACTGAAGTTTACGGTACGGACCATATCTATGGCATTGACCCTTTCAATGAAGTGGATTCTCCGGACTGGAACGAAGAGTTCCTTTCAAATGTGTCGAAAAAGATATACAAATCCATTGAATCTGTAGATAAGGATGCTGTCTGGCTTCAGATGACGTGGATGTTCTATCATTCGGCTGAGAAATGGACGGACTCCAGGATTGAGGCTTTCCTGAACGCGGTGCCTGAGAATAAATTGGTCTTGCTTGACTATTATTGTGATTTCGAGGAACTGTGGCGCAGGACGAAGAATTATTATGGCAAGCCGTACATCTGGTGCTATCTTGGCAATTTCGGCGGAAATACCATGCTTGCAGGAGATATTGACGATGTTGATTTCAAGATCAACAGGCTGTTTGAAGAAGGCGGGGATAATGTCTTCGGCGTAGGCATCACATTGGAAGGTCTCGATGTCAATCCGTTGATGTATGAATATGTTTTTGACAAGGTCTGGAATCCAGATATGAGACCGCAGGACTGGATTAGGACCTGGTCTCTAAGTAGAGGGGGAAAGGTCAATGAAAAAGTGAATTCAGCTTGGCAGAAACTGCATGAGGAGATTTATACGAAGCCGGCTTTATGTGGTCAGGCCGTGCTGATAAATGCCAGGCCACAGTTGGAAGGTGTCCAGGGCTGGAATACCCATCCTGAGTATCATTATGACAATGATGTGTTGTGGCGAATTTGGGAAGAACTGCTTTCTGCCGGGGATATCGACAATGCGCTTTTCAAGTTTGATGTGATCAATGTCGGCCGTCAGGTTTTGGGAAATCTTTTTTCTGATTTCCGCGACCGTTTTACGGAATGCTACAAAAAGCATGATATTCTTGGTGCGGAGAAGATGGCTGCTCAGATGGACCAGCTCATAGCCGATTCGGACAGGCTCCTTTCCTGCTCGATTGAACTCAATATGGGAAAGTGGATCAGAGATGCAAGGGAATTCGGAACAACTGAGCAGGAGAAACGGTATTACGAAGAAAATGCAAGATGCATAGTTTCAGTCTGGGGACAGAAAGGAACTCAGCTTAACGATTATGCAAACAGGGGATGGGCTGGACTTACCCGCAGTTTTTATCGTGAGCGCTGGAGCCGTTTCACCTCAGCCGTGATATCAGCCATGAAATCAGGAAGGCAGTTTTCCCAGGACGACTATCAGAAGGATATCATTGAATTTGAATATCAATGGACATTGCAGCATGAGGATTTCCCTTTGGTTTCCGGAGAAAATCCCTTCAATGTTGCCTCTGAATTGTCGGAAAAATATCGTGTGATTACAGCTCGTGAGCAAAGCACGGATGTGCTTGTAGTGGGTGGCGGAACAAGTGGGGTGGCTGCCGGTATCCAGGCGGCTTCGGGAAAGCATACAAGCTCCGATCGGGCCGCCTTTCTTTCCGAGTTTTGAAAATAATTTAAATAGACTGAGGTTATTAATAAAATTTTATATATTTGCATCTCTAATAAAATTTGGCATTTTTATGACCGACAGACGTGGTTTCTTAAAGTCTATGGCAGCGGCCGCATCTACTGCTGCTGTGGCATCTGTACTTCCGACTGCTTGCGGAAGTGCTGATGATAGAGTGATTGACGGGGGCTTGGCCTCCGGTTCAGGTCTCATTGTTCCGAAAGGGCAAGGCCTTCGTATAACAGGGACATTCCTTGACGAGATTTCTCATGATATCCCTCATCAGAATTGGGGCGAGAAAGAATGGGACATGGATTTTCGCTATATGAAATCAATCGGTATAGATACGGTAATCTGCATCCGCTCCGGTTATCGGAAATTCATTACATATCCGTCTCCGTATCTTTTGAAAAAGGGCTGCTATATGCCGTCGGTGGACCTTATTGACATGTTCCTCCGGCTGGCTCGGAAATATGGGATGAAGTTCTGGTTCGGACTGTATGATTCCGGAAGATATTGGGATACCGGTGACTTGTCATATGAAATAGAAGACAACAAATTCGTGATTGATGAAGTCTGGGAAAGGTATGGCCGCAAATATGACAGTTTCGGCGGATGGTATATCAGTGGAGAAATCAGTCGTAGGACAAAGGGGGCAATCGATGCGTTTCATGCTATGGGCAAACAGTGCAAGGATGTGTCAGGCGGGCTTCCTACCTTCATTTCCCCGTGGATTGACGGTAAGAAGGCCGTGATGGGCACTGCTCTCAAGACGCGTGAAGATGCTGTTTCCGTTCAGGAGCACGAGCGTGAATGGAATGAGATTTTCGACGGAATCCATGATGTTGTAGATGCCTGTGCCTTTCAGGACGGTCACATTGACTATGATGAGTTGGATGCGTTCTTCTCTGTGAACAAGAAACTTGCGGACAAGTATGGAATGCAGTGTTGGACAAATGCTGAGACTGTTGACCGTGATATGCCTATCAAATTCTTGCCTATCAAGTTCGATAAACTTCGTATGAAACTTGAAGCGGCTGCGCGCTGTGGCTATGACAAGGCGATTACTTTCGAGTTCTCTCATTTCATGTCGCCTCAATCTGCATATCTTCAGGCCGGTCATTTGTATGACAGATATAAAGAATACTTCGAAATATGAAAAAAGAAAACTTTGGATATGTAGTGTTCCTCTCGGTTGTGGCGGCAATCGGAGGAATACTTTTCGGATATGATACTGCAGTGATTTCGGGTACTACGTCGATTGTCGCTACGCAGTTCGGACTTGATACCATTCAGCTTGGATGGTATGTTGGCTGTGCTCTTATCGGGTCTATAGCCGGTGTCGCTTCGGCGGGTGTCATCAGTGACCGTTTCGGCCGTAAAAAGTCAATGCTGTTTGCGGCATTCATGTTCAGCCTTTCAGCAATAGGCTGCGCGATTTGCGGTTCATTTACAGAACTTGTCGTTTACCGTATAATCGGAGGGGTGGGTATCGGAGTTGTCTCTATTGTTTCTCCTATCTATATCTCAGAGGTCGCGATGGCAAACAGGCGCGGTGCTCTTGTATCTCTTTATCAGTTGGCGATCACCATAGGTTTCCTTTTCGCCTATTTTATAAACTGGTGGATACTTTCAGTGGCTGAGACAGCTGCATTGGACCCGGCAGCGCGTTTTATATCTGATTTTATGAACAAGACAATGGTGGATGAGTATTGGCGAGGAATGCTCGGTTCTGAGACAATTCCGGCTCTGCTGTTTTTCTTTATCATATTCTTGATTCCGGAGAGTCCCCGTTGGCTAATCGTTCATGGAGAGGGGCGGAAGGCTTCCTCTATTCTGCAGAAGATTTATCTTTCTCCTGATGAGGCATCTCGCCAGAAGTCCATTACTGAAGAATCTATAAGAGGAGAGGTGAAAACAGAGTGGAAAGCACTCCTCTCGCCGGGTATACTGAAGGCTGTCCTTATCGGCTCCGCCATTGCTATACTGGGGCAGTTCATGGGTGTCAATGCAGTTCTGTATTATGGCCCGGAGATCTTCAAGAAGGCTGGCCTTTCGTCTGGAAATGCTCTGTTCTCACAGGTCCTTGTGGGCTTCGTGAATATGGGAACTACAGTCATAGCATTGCTCATTATTGACAGAGTGGGACGAAAGAAACTTGTTTACTGGGGCGTTTCCGGAATGATACTCTCGCTCTTGATGATAGGATTCTACTTCATCTTCCCTGAACAGCTTGGCAGTATCTTCATGTTGGTTTTCTTCCTGTTCTATGTTTTCTGCTGCGCGATTTCCATCTGCGCCGTCGTATTTGTCCTCCTGTCGGAAATGTATCCGAACAATGTTCGTGGTATAGCAATGTCAATCGCAGGTCTGGCGCTTTGGATAGGCACATATCTCGTAGGCCAGCTGACCCCATGGCTGCTTGCCAATGTCCCTCCTTTTGCCCCTGCAGGCACCTTCTTCCTCTTTGCGCTGATGTGTGTCCCATACTTGCTCATCATGTGGAAACTTGTCCCTGAGACCACAGGCAAGACGCTCGAAGAAATCGAACGTTACTGGAAAGACCGCTGAACCTTATCAGTTTGGCTTCGCCTGTTTCGGATTTTAAAGTGTCAAACTTCCGTAAGGGAAATTAGGCGGCAACATGTATTTCGTGCATTTTCGTTACAAAATGCATGGATTTCCAAAAATAATGCTTAACTTTGCACCCGCTTTTGTCCTTTAAAGGACGGGTGTTGTTTAATTTAACTAAATTTTTTGCGAAATGGCTGAGTATTTACAGGCTGAAAGGAAGCAAGAGATTTTCGCGAAGTACGGAAAGTCTAATACAGACACCGGCTCTCCAGAGAGTCAAGTTGCTCTATTTTCCTACCGTATCAATCACCTCACAGAGCATGTGAAGAAGAACAAGAAAGACGTTGTAACTCGTCGTTCACTTCTCCGTCTCGTAGGTAAAAGACGTCAGCTTCTGGACTATCTCCAGAGAGTTGATATCGAGAGATACAGAAGCATCGTTAAGGAGCTTGGTCTCCGTCGATAATACGATAGGAAACGAAAAGACCGGTTCCTGGTGGGAGCCGGTCTTTTTCAGTATTCTGCCATTTGTAGCATTGACCACATTTTTCGAAGTTGCCCGACACCGGCTGTTCG
>FR890609.1:44217-46919 GCA_000435075.1 Bacteroides sp. CAG:770
GGCTGTTCGGCTCTTCTGACACGAGAATATTAGTAACCCGGCTCTGTAAAATAATTGACCTGCTGCAGGGCGTCGGGAGATGATATAAGAAAAGAAAGAAAACAACTTCCATTGGGGAAGGCAGGTCTTAAGAAGCACTAATGAACATCATCAACAAGAAAATCGAATTATCCGATGGCAGGGTAATCGAAATCGAGACCGGTAAACTTGCAAAGCAGGCTGACGGTTCGGCAGTCATCAAGATGGGTGGAACCATGCTCCTCGCCACTGTGACATGTGCAAAAGAAGTCAAGGAAGGTACTGATTTCATGCCTCTCCAGGTTGACTACAAAGAAAAATTCTACGCGGCAGGAAGATTTCCTGGCGGATTCATGAAGCGCGAAGGAAAAGCTTCAGACTATGAAATTCTTATCTCACGTCTCGTCGATCGCGCATTGAGACCACTTTTCCCGGATGATTTCCATCTTGAGGTTTATGTCAATGTCAACCTTATCTCTGCAGACGCCGACACTCAGCCGGATGCACTCGCAGGACTTGCTGCATCAGCTGCACTCGCAGCCAGCGACATTCCGTTCGGAGGCCCTATCTCTGAGGTTCGCGTAGCAAGGATCAACGGTGAATTCAGAATCAACCCTGCATTCAGCGAGATGAAGGACAGCGATCTCGAGCTCATGGTTGCCGCTACATACGACAACATCATGATGGTTGAGGGTGAAATGAACGAGGTAAGCGAGGCTGATATGCTTGAGGCTATCAAATTCGCTCACGAGGCTATCAAGAAGCAGTGTCTTGTTCAGGTTGAACTGAACAAGGAGCTCGGCAAGGATGTCAAGAGAGACTATCCTCACGATGAAGAGGATGAGGACCTCAAGAAGGCAGTTCACGAGTTCTGCTATGACAAGTGCTATGCTCTTGCAAAGTCAGCTAAGCCGAAACAGGAAAGAACTGACGGTTTCGAGCAGATCAAGGCAGACTTCCTTGCTACCCTTTCTGAGGAAGATCAGGAGGCTAAAGCTGCAATGGTAGCAAGATATTACAACAATGAGGAGAAGGCCGCAATGAGAAACATGATTCTCGATGAGGGTGTTCGTCTCGACGGTCGTAAGACTGCTGAGGTACGTCCTATCTGGTGCGAGGTCGGCTATCTTCCATGCGCTCACGGTTCCGCTATTTTCACACGTGGTGAGACACAGTCTTTGGCTACCGTAACTCTCGGAACCAAGCTTGATATGAAGGAAATGGATGAGGTGCTTGTCCGTGAGACACAGCAGTTCGTTCTCCACTATAACTTCCCTCCGTTCGCGACAGGTGAGGCTAAGGCACAGAGAGGTGTCGGCCGTCGTGAAATCGGACACGGAAACCTTGCAATGCGTGCTTTGAAGGCCGTAGTTCCTCTAGCACCTGAAAATCCATACGCAGTTCGCGTCGTATCAGATATCCTCGAGTCAAACGGCTCATCTTCAATGGCTTCTGTATGCGGTGGCTGCCTTGCTCTCATGGATGCAGGTGTCAAGATCAAGAAACCGGTTGCAGGTGTTGCGATGGGACTTATCACTGACAAGGACAGACCAAACGAGAGATATGCAATCCTTACCGACATTCTCGGTGACGAGGACCACCTCGGAGATATGGACTTCAAGGTTACAGGTACCAAGGACGGTATCACTGCAACCCAGATGGATATCAAGGTTGACGGACTTTCTTACGATGTCCTTGCAAAGGCACTCGAGCAGGCTCGTCAGGGTCGTCTCCATATCATGGGCGAGATGATGAAATGCATCAGCGAGCCACGTGAGGACTACAAGCCATTTGTTCCTAGAATCAAGCAGCTTGAAATCGACTCAGACTTCATCGGTGCTGTTATCGGAAAGGGTGGCGAGACTATCCAGAAGATTCAGAAGGAGACCGGTACTACAATTACCATCACTGAGGATGCTGAGAGAGGCAAGGGTATCGTTGATATCTTCTCTACAGACAAGGACTCTCTTGACAAGGCTCTTTCTTGGATTGAAGGAATCTGCGCAGTTCCTGAAGTTGGAGCGGTATATCACGGAAAAGTTGTTTCTATCCTTGATTTCGGTGCATTTGTGGAAATTCTTCCTGGTAAGGAGGGTCTTCTCCATGTATCTGAAATCGCCTGGACAAAGACTGAGAATGTCGCTGATGTATTGAAAGTCGGTGACGAAGTCGATGTCAAGCTTCTCGAAATCGATGAGAAGACCGGCAAGATGAGACTTTCAATGAGAGCTCTCATGGAGAAGCCGGAGGGATATGTAGAGCCTGAACGCAGACCAAGAGGTCCGCGTGACGACCGCAGGGACGATCGTCGTGGCCCACGCGATGACCGCAGAGGTCCAAGAGACGACAGGCGCGGTGACCGCCGTGATGACCGTCGTGCCCCAAGAGATGATCGCAGAGGCCCTCGCGATGACCACAGAGGCAGAAGACCATTCGGCCCAAGACCTGCCGAAGAGGGAGCAGAGAACTTCAATGACAACTACAATGCTCCTGATTTCAATGTCTCAGAGGAGTCTAATGACGAAATCTTCTAGGTTATCCTAGACCATAATAAAACCCTGAGTTCCGCATGTGCGAAACATCCGTTTGAATCCTGCGGGACTTGGGACAAATAATATGTTATAAAGCCCGGCTGAAGTGATTCGGCCGGGCTTTGTCGATTTGTCCAGCACGAACATACTCTA
>FR890610.1:0-31012 GCA_000435075.1 Bacteroides sp. CAG:770
GTGTGATTTCCGGTGCGATTTTCGACCCTCTTGACAGGTAGATTTATCTGTAATCGCCTGTATCTCAATTAACTAAGCAACAAGTCTCTTGCCAAGAGGTGTCATTGAAAGGTGGTCTTGACAGATTCCTGTCGCGGCTCCAATCTCGTAATGCACTCAATTTCAGAATCTTACCGCAAATGCGTCCCAAATCACGCCTGCCAAGAGGGTCGAAATTTTGCGCCTGTCCACGCCATATGGGAATGTGGGTATCATTGTAGCCTGTCCCTATCGTAGAACCATGTTTGAGGGTATCCTTGTTGTTGTTGTCCACGCTATACGACCAGTACTTTTGATCTCCGGTGTGATTTTCGACCCTCTTTGCAGGCAGATTCATCTGTAATAGCTTGTATCTCAAGTAATTAAGCAACAAGTCTCTTGCCAAGAGGTGCCTTTGAAAGGTGGTCTTGACAGATTCTTGTCGTGGCTCTAATCTCGTAATGCACTCAATTTCAGAATCTTACCGCAAATATACCCAGAATCACGCCTGCCAAGAGGGTCGAAATTTTGCGCCTGTCCATGCTATATGGTCATGCGAGTATCGCAGTAGCCTGTCCCTGTAGAAGAACTATGTTTGAGGGTATCCTTGTTTTTTTTGCCCATGCCATATATCCATGCAAGTATCGTTGTGACCTGTCCCTGTAGCAGAACTATGTTTGAGGGTGTCCTTGTTTTGTTGTTGTCCACGCTATATGACCATCTGGGTATGTCTGAGGTCACTCCTTGTGGCAGACACACTGTCCGGAAAGCTACCTCTGCCACGCGGAATGGCAGTCAAGCAATCCCAGTTACGTGGTATCGTGGACAGTTGTAATATTCTGCTTGCAGTTCCTGAAAACTGTCCGGAAAAGAGGTGTTCTCTCCCAGAGGGCACTTGATGATTCGGCGTCCAATCACTATATTTGTCGGATAATTAACAATCTATAAAGACACAAGTCTAAGGTTTGTAAACCAGACAGGAATTAGTAACTTGAAAGAAATAAGTTGCCTCAGATTAAGAGAAGATTTTCGAGGATAAATCCGTTTTCGAAGATAGAGTGTGCCGGCGGCACATGACTGATGAGAAGACTGATGAGAAAACTGATATAAACCGATATAAACCGAAAAGATTCCTAAGATGATGCAGGTTATGCTTGAAGGTTACCATATACAGATTACTAACACGTAAAACAATGGAAACAGGAATTATTGGGCAGGAGGAACTTATTGTCAATGAAATGAATACGGCAGAGGCGCTGGGCAGCGGTTCGCTGGCTGTGTTCGCAACACCTGCAATGATAACATTGATGGAAAAAACGGCGAGGCTGAGCGTAGCACCTTTCCTGGAGGACGGACAGAGCACGGTCGGAACTCTTGTCAATGTCAAACATCTGTCGGCTTCACCGGTGGGCATGAAGATCACTTGCAGGACTGAACTCAAGGAAATCGACAGGAGGCGTCTGGTATTTCACGTGGAATGCTCGGATGAGGCAGGCATCATAGGAGAGGGAGAACACGAAAGATTCATTATCGACGAAGCAAAATTCATGGCCAAGACTGAGGCTAAACTCGTAAAATAAAATCATAAAACGAACATGACAAAAAACAACCTGGCAGGTAACGGACGCCTGCTGTCGCTTGATGCTCTCAGAGGGTTCGACATGATGTTCATCATGGGTCTGAGCGGAATTATCGTAAGTATCTGTGCGCTGTTCCCTGACGGTGACACTTCATGGCTGGCAATGCAGATGAGCCATGTGAAATGGGAGGGATTCCATCACCATGACACCATATTCGCATTGTTCCTGTTCATCTCCGGCATGACATTCCCTTTTTCATCTGCAAAGAAACTGGAAAAAGGTTTGTCGAAAGGCGACATTACCAGAGAAGTCCTGAAACGTGCCTGCATATTGTTCTTCCTCGGACTGGTCTATCAGGGATTTTTCCATTTCCACTTCGCGACATTGAGAATCATGAGCGTTTTGGGAAGAATCGGTATCGCATGGGCTCTCGCGGCCATAATATATTGCTACACAGGCAGAAAGACACAGTATGGCATAGCCGCAGGAATCCTCATAGGCTATTTCCTGCTGCTGAAATTCACCATCGCGCCGGATGCCCCCGCAGGAGCCGATTCAATGTCAAAGATGGGCAACATCTCGTACTACATTGACAGAATCGTCCTCGGGAATCACGCATACAAGCCATACGGCGATCCGGAAGGCCTGCTGAGCACCATCCCGGCAATCGTCACCGCCCTGCTCGGTATGTTCACCGGAAGATATGTGAAAGAATCCGATGACAGCGGAGAGAAAAAGACATTGAAATTACTCGGTGCAGCAGTCATAACGGGGGTTGCGGCAGCATTGTGGTCAATCTGGTTCCCGGTCATCAAGAACCTGTGGACCAGCACTTTCGTCCTCGCCGCGGCATCTTATTCACTCGCCGTTTTCGCGATTTTCTACTATATCATTGACGTAAAAGGCTGGAGAAAAGGCGTCATTTTCTTCCAGGTTGTCGGCATGAACTCGATAACAATTTACTTGGCGCAGGCTTTCATTGACTTTCAGAAGATCGGCGATTTCTTCCTCAGCGGAGTGGCAGAGCTTGTTCCGGAAGCCTTCGGCGCAGTCATACTCAGAATCGGATACTTTGCCGCCGCCTGGCTGATGTTGTACTTCATGTACAAGAAGAACGTGTTCCTTAAAGTCTGAAATGGACATCAACTATGCATAAATCAATCATAAACCATCTTACTGCTGCCGTTGCGGCATTGGCATTGACCCCAACGGCATTGGCACAGACCGGACTGGAGAAACGCGCCGCAATCGAGGCTGAATTCGGGGTCAGGGATGCGGTCGTAAGGTACGATACCAGGGCCGACATGATGAAAGACCTTTACCGGACCGGGGCGGAATATTATATGTATCCGTTCGACAATCCGGAGATGACGCCGGCACCGAAAGGCTACAAGCCATTCTATATCAGCTATCTGGGAAGACACGGGGCCAGATTCGCCATCAGCGACGATATCTACGAGAAGGTGAGGGCGATACTTGTCAATGCCCATGAAGCGGGCAAGCTGAACGACAAGGGAGAGGAGTTGTACCGAAGATACGAGGCATTTTATCCGCACGTGGCATTCCGCGGCGGGGATCTGACAATCAAAGGTCATGAGCAGCTCCATAAGATAGCAAACATCATGTACCATGACTTGCCGGAGGTGTTCAAAGGAAAGACTGAGGCGACTGTGCTCTCAACTCCGGTTCCGAGAGTTCTTCTGACCATGCATTCTTTCATTGACGAAATCAGGGTATTGGACAGAGACTTCTCCTACAGCGTAGATGCGGGACGGAAATTCCTGCCGGTACTGGAGCCAAACGGTTCTAAAAATCCGTTCTACGAGAAGGTTCCGAGGACAAAGGCCGTCGCTGAGACAGCGGCTGCAATGCAGGCTGAACTGGCTGACCCTGAGGGATTTTGCTCCAGATTCTTCAATGACATTGACTTCATCGAATCCTCTTACGGGATGTGGAAATTCGAGTCGGACATGAGGAGCATCATCATGGATATCCAGTGTATCGGAGACGATGCGGCAACGGACAAGTTCGATGACATTTTCACGCCTGAAGAGCTGTTCAACCTGTGGGAACTTAGGAACTTCAACGGATACACTATCTGGGGATTCTCCCCTATCGCCGACAACAGGAGCGTCACAAACAATGCCGCCGTCCTGAAAGACATCATGGTCAATGCCGACAGGAATATCGCCTCAGGCAAGGTCCGGCTCGACCTCAGGTTCACCCATGATACGGCGGTGCTTCCTACGGCCAGTTTCATGAGAATCAATAACTTCGGAGCTGTAATCTCCGAACCGCACGAAGTAAAGAACTATTGGCGCAGCGACCAGATTCCGATGGCGTCCAACATTCAGTTCATCTTCTACCGGAGCAGGAAATCATCAGAAATCCTGATAAAGGTTCTGTATAACGGCCACGAGGCCTCACTTCCGCTGGCTGAGGTCGCGCCTTCATACTATTCCTGGAACGCATTCAGGGACTTCTACTATAAACTAATCGAGGACGTCAAATAAGACATCCTCGATTTTCATTTTCCGTTAAGAAGTATAGTATCCATCTGAAGTTTGGGAACGTAATGGACCCCATCCTTCGTATAGGGCTTGAGATCCGGCTCTCCTGAAGAATCGGCAGAGACAGGCTTAAGGAAAACGCTCTCCGCCGCCTTGCCGACACATAGCACAGCCACAGGCTCGAGCCCGTCTCCGGTGCCGAACAAAGAACTGAGTCCTTCCTTGTCAATGTTACCCTTTATCAGACAGTTGAGCCCGAGTTCAGCCGCTTTCAGCGCCATGCTCTGGAGAGAAATGCCCAGGTCAATGTCAATGTATCTTTCCTCCGGGATTGTCGAATAGACAATGATATATGCCCTTGCGGACTCCGACCTTGCCGGTTCACGGAACAGGATGTCCCTCAATGCATTGACCTTTTCCGTAGAGGCAGCATTGACCTCTCCCTCCGCATTATCGGCCACTATCCGGAAGCGGAGCGCCTGGCGGTTCATTGCAGAGCCCAATTTGACATTGACCTCAACGATAGTGCGAAGCTGCTCCTCAGTCACGACAAAGTCCTGTCGATAACGTCTGATGCTGCGGTTCTTCACGAGCAGTGTGTTCAGCGACGGGGTGCTGTGCTTCACGGTCACCTTTCCGGCACCGCTGCCGAACACCTCTTCATACCTCTTTTCCAAATAATTGTCAGCCATAATCCGGACTATTCTTTCGGAAGGAAACCCTTCTGTACCAATACTTCTGCAATCTGGATGGCATTGGTAGCAGCTCCCTTGCGGATATTGTCGGCAACGCACCAGAAATTAAGTCCGGACATCACGGAGAAATCGCGGCGCAGACGGCCCACGAAAACGTCATCATGTCCGAGGGCATAACGGCACATAGGATAAATCTTGTTGGCAGGGTCGTCCTGGACCGTCAGACCAGGCATCTCGTCCCACATCCTGCGTACGTCAGCCAGTTCGAAATCTTTCTCGAACTCCAAGTTTATCGACTCGGAATGGCCTCCGATGACAGGAACACGGGCAGTCGTGGCCGATACGCCGATGGAATCGTCACCAAGAATCTTATGAGTTTCATTGACCATCTTCATCTCCTCCTTGGTGTAGCCGTTTTCGGTAAAATCGTCGATGTGAGGGATGATGTTTTCGTCGATAGGGTAAGGGAACTTCGCATCGTAAGTCCCCCACTCGGCGCCGGCACGCTCGGCCTCCATCTGGGCCACAGCCTTGTTGCCCGCACCAGTAACGCTCTGATATGTAGATACTACCACCCTCTTGATTCCGTACGCCTTATGAAGCGGAGCGAGCGGAAGCATCATCTGTATGGTAGAGCAGTTGGGGTTCGCGATGATGAAGTCATCCTCAGTGAGCACATCGGCATTGACCTCAGGGACAACCAGTTTCTTCGTCGGGTCCATTCTCCAGCATGAAGAGTTGTCGACGACGCGGCAGCCGACGGCAGCAAACTTGGGGGCCAATTCTTTGGACGGGCCGCCGCCTGCAGAGAATATTGCCAGATCAGGTCGGGCTGCGATTGCCTCCCCGGCGCTCATGACCGTATATTCCTTACCCTTGAATGTAACTTTACGCCCTACGGAGCGCTCTGAAGCTACCGGAAGAAATTCCGTCACGGGGAAATTCCTTTCTTCCAGGACTTCCATCATTCTGGTGCCGACAAGTCCGGTGACACCTACAACTGCTACTTTCATAATCCAATATTTATAGCTTTTCGACTATCGGACGCATAATCCTGTCCAGGTCATCGGTCTCCAAAAGGAAGCCGTCATGTCCGAAATGCGATTTAATCTCATGATATACAGAACCTTTCACATTCTCAGACATGAATTTCATCTTATGAGGAGGGAACAGAAGGTCCGTATCAAAACAAATGAAGGTGGACTCTGCACGTATCATGCCGAGAGCCGTAACTTCGCCGCCTCTTCCCCTGCCGAGATTGTCGCTGTCCACAAGGTAAGTCAGGTACCAGTAAGAATAGGCATCGAATATGTTGGCAAGTTTGTTTCCCTGATAGCGGAGATAAGAGCCGGCCCTGTCGGCGAACATGATATCGTCGGACTGCTCACTCTGCTTACGGATATAGCCGTCCTCGCACCTGTAAGAGAGCAATGCGATGGTACGGGCACACTCAAGTCCCTTGCTGCCGCCCTTGAGGCTTTCGCAGGCGCGGAAAGTATAGTCCGCCTCCAACGCCATTCGCTGGGATTCCTCAAATGCTGTAAGCCAAGGACTTACGCGAGAGCTTGTGGCAATATAGACCGCGCGGGGGAATACCTCCGGACGCAAAACCGACCACTCCAATGCCTGGAATCCGCCCATGCTGGCACCCACAAGCAAGTCGATCTTGTCAATGCCGAGATGTATTCGGACCAGATCGAATGCCCGGGCGACATCGCGCACGGTAACCTTCGGAAATGAGAAATAATAAGGCTTGCCGGTTTCCGGGTCAATGCTGGAAGGTCCGCTGGACCCGTAGCAGGATCCGACCATATTGCAGCACACTACAAAGTACTTCTCCGTATCGAAGAGTTTTCCCGGGCCTACAAGTGCAGACCACCAGTCTTCCGCATTGGAATCGGATGTCAGCGCATGACAGATCCAGATAACTTTCATCCCCTTCTCATATTCCACCGGGGATGTATGATAAGCCACCTCAAGGGTGGAGACGCTTCCTCCCGATTCGAAAGAGAAACCGCCGTCAAGCCTATAAGTATGTCGTTCCATCGGATATCCGTTAGAGAGATTTTTTTCAGGGCGCGAAGATAGTGAAACTCACGGCAAATACCAAAAAGGCCGGCCGGAAAATCATATCCCGGCCGACCTGCAAATAGTATTTTCAATCTGTGTATTATTCCATCGTGAAGACTTTCTTGAAAATCGCAGTGGACTTGTCACCGTCCATACCGAAGGCGTAAGCGATATACTTTTCGCCCTTGTGGAGAGACTCGGTGGTCATCTTGGCTTTGCCCATAGTCATCTTGTACTGCATCATTGAGCTGTACTTGTACATGACTTCCGCGAAGAATGCCTCATCGGTTTCGTACTTTTCATACTCAGAATATGCCAGCAAGTCATAGAAATAAGCCTCCATCTTGGATGGTTCGAACTCGATTTCGGCAACACCTGCGTTCATATTGACATTGATTCCGATGGTCATGTCAGACGGGAGTCCGCTTTCGGTAGTCGTAACGGCAGCTTCTGACACATCAGTGATACGATATCCGTTCTCATCCACACCGAACACGCATACGATCTGCTTGGTGCTTGATTCGAGGCTGGCAGCAGCCTGGAGCTGGTATGAAGAAAGCAACTGGGCACCATTGTGGACCATATCCTTGTCCTTCCACCAATTCTCCACACCTTCATTGAAAGTATCGATGACGACCTCGGTCATGTTCTCGGCGCTTCCGTTGTACTTCTCGAGATACTCATAAGGAAGGGTGTATGCAGCCCATGTAACATCGGCAGTCGGAGTGATATTGGCCGCGAATGTAGTGGCGCGGACATCCTGGAAACCTACTGCAAATGAGCAGGCAACCTTCTTCAGAGTCTTGGCCGTAAATTCATAAGTCATTGCAGCTGTGGTAGGTACGCCTGTAATGTCGGCACCGAACGCATAAGCCACATAGTCCTCACCATCTGTAAGATTAGTGTAATTCTTGAACTTGTTATGATAGCCTACATAATCTCTCCAGGTTCCGCCCTGAGATGCCATGTCGGCCTTGATCTTGTCCACGATAGCCTGTGCCTTGTCGCTTGGAAGGGCATTGTACTCACTCTTTGACATCACGCCCCAGATGTATGAAACATGGATGTCGCTTGGATAGACATTGACACGGCCGAAGTTGATGCCAGGACGGTAATTGAACTGGAATGTGCACTCCTGGGCCTCCGGAAGAGGGGTATGGAACTCCACTCTGTAAACCTTAGGCGAGGTGACGCTGCCATCCTTATTCAAGCCATAAGCATAGAACATATAGTCAGTATCCGGCTTGTCAATGGTGATGTCATAGTTTTCCATGTTGCCATGGCGGAGGAAAGATGTCCAGTCACTTCCGAACATAGAGCCCCACTCCTTGAAATACTCCATGTCGTTTGCGATAAGCGCGTCGTCATCAGGCCACTTCTCCATATTGGACTTGTATGTCACCATAGCGATATATGTCGCATTAGGGTCAGACGGAATACACTCCACGATTACCTGACGGGATTTAACGTCGAGAACCTTGAGTTCGAAGGTCAATGTCTTAGGAGTCACATACTTTGCGACCTGGGACACCTGTACCTTAACGTCTTTTGCTCCCTGGTATGAAAGTACGATCTCGCCGTTTCTTGGCTCCTCCACCGGATTCTCGTCAGCAATGAACTTGACCTTGTCAGGATCGACGCCTTCGAAATGAAGCCATTCGGCCTGTGAGGAAGCTTTCAGCTGTACCCCTTCCGTAGGATTCGTAACGGTATAGTTGATGACGATTTCACTCGCCTCCTCAGGGAGACTGATGGCAGGAGTTTCAATCTTGATTTCTGGGACAGGAGCCGGCTCTGAGTCCTTCTTGCATCCTGTGGCAGCGGCGAATACAACGCCGACCAGAGCAAATGCTTTAATAAAGCGCAGTGGTTTCATAATTGTCTAAAGATCTTTTGGTTTTATTATTCTTCCGGATATAACTGTTTGACCATAATGTTAGTATATGAGGCATCCGCATGAGATATGGAAACGGAAGCGCTGCGGTAATCTGAGTAGTAACCTTTCTTATCAGTATTCTTATCGACAGTGAATGTTACGGTATGCTTTTCCGTATCGAGAACCAAATCATGAATCCAGTCTGTGTCCCCCCATCCTCCGACTGAGGCTCTTACAGGCTCACCCTTTCTCTCGTTCTCAATGCTGTAGCCGACTGTATATGTGCCGCCTTCAACAGGCACCATCCCGAAATCATCGACCGTAATGACAGGCTTTGCTGCTGTCTCGAAAGGAATCCTGATAATCTTGTCAGTAGTCAGATTACCTTCCAGGTCCATTCCATAGACGATGATATAATACTTCTTGACATACGAACTGATTCCTTCATCACTTACGGTCTGCACTCCTTCCCAAAGGTCAACTTCCTCATAGCCATGTTCGTCTTTGTACTTCTTCTCAATCTTGCCAGGGTTTCCGTGATAGTCGGCCCTCGTGAAATCGGCGACATCATCTGCCACGATCTGCGCATCCGTCATCTCAGCAGCTCTTTCCGCATTCATGACTTTTGCTACATAGGTGCAGGTCAAATCTGCAGGAACAACCTGGAATTCAATGACATTCGACCAAAGTTTGGTAATCGATACTTCGAAAGCAGGTTTTTCAGGAGATGCCTGCTTGAAGGTCAATGACGCATTGTATGCCTCAGGATAACTTACGCTGATGAATCCGGTACGCGGATCGCTCCCTGGCTCTGCAGCCGAATTGGCGTCAGCAACGAATGAAATCTCAGTGTCGGTAACATTGATGTCATGAATCCAGTCAACGCCATAGCCCGCAGTTGCGGTAATGGTCTTGCCTGCAATAGGATTATCCACTGTATATGAGACAGTTACCTTTCCTCCTTCGGCCGGGATCAATGCTACCTCGCCGAAGCTTACTGATGGACGTTCAGGAGCATTGAAAGTCTGCTTGAAGAGTTCCTTGGAGGTAACTTTACCTTCCTCGGTCACGCCGAAAGCATAGACAACATAAGGAACGCCCTGATAAATGAGGGAGAATTCTTCCTTGTCAATGCTGCCCTTGCGCAAGCGTGAAGGGTTCTCCTTG
The DNA here is from genome assembly GCA_000435075.1 of Bacteroides sp. CAG:770. Lineage (GTDB taxonomy): Bacteria > Bacteroidota > Bacteroidia > Bacteroidales > UBA932 > Cryptobacteroides. The sequence continues at coordinate 9,917 of FR890610.1, forward strand.
ACGTATTCGACGTCTGAGTCAATGACAGCCTGGTCACTGCCGTACTCATCGAACTCGCTCTGTCTCATTACGGAGAACACATAGGTGGCTTCCGCATCTGAAGGAACACATGAAAGTGTTACAGTGGATGGAAGAAGTTCATCTACTGTTATCTGGAATGAGTTATAGACAGCAGAAGCCTGAGTAACATTGACTTTAACAGGCTCGGCGCCCTCATAGGAGAGAACGATTTCTGCGTTCCTGACCTCTTCTTCTGCATTTTCAGCGACATTGAAAGTAACATTGGCCTCACCTGCGGTCACATCGGTCACCCAATTTGCTTCGCAGTCCGCATGAAGTGTCACTCCTTCGACAGGATTTGCAATACTGTATTTTATTTCTCCGTTTCCGCCGGCAGCGAAAAATGAAACTGTTGATTCTGATTCAAGTGTAATCACTGGTGCTGGGACCGGCTCAGGATTATCCTCCTTGCAGCCAAACAGCGCAACGGCAGCCACAGCAGCTGCCCACGTCAAAAATAGTTTACGCATAGTCTTCTCTATTATATAAAACAATTAGGCAATAACTATACGGAATTTGTCTTGATGCAAACCACCTCAAAGGTTGTTAAGTCGCAACGTTCAAGCAAATTCCGGATCAAAATGGCCAGACTTGTCAAAATCGCCCAGCCAATCATATCAACGTCAACCAGCTGTCTGCCGTAAAATTAGAAATTATTTTCAAAAGTCAATGCTCCCTGATGGCAAAAAAATATAAAATTTTATAAAATATGCCGTCCAAGGGGTCAAATCGAACATTTCATGTGTCTTAATAATAATAGAGGTCTTATTCCTCTAACCGCATAATACGAAAGGTTTTGTATCTTTGCACATAATTGCACAAACAAATAGTTTACATACAAACACGGTCAGATATGAGTTCAATAAAAATTCTGGGAAACAATCTCCCGAACATGCCATGGCAAGAGCGTCCGGAAGGATGCAAAGATGTTCTCTGGCGCTATTCCGCTAATCCTGTAATTCCAAGAGACCTTCTTCCGGATTCCAACAGCATTTTCAATTCAGCTGTAGTACCTTTCGAAGGTGGATTCGCAGGAGTTTTCCGTTGCGATGACAAGAACCGCAGAATGACACTCCACGCAGGTTTCTCAAAAGACGGTTTCAACTGGGATATCAATCCTGAAACAGTCAAATTCGAAGGCGCAGATCCTGAAATCGGAGAATGGGTATATGGCTATGACCCACGCGTTGCCAAAATCGAAGACAAATACTATGTGACATGGTGCAACGGCTATCATGGTCCTACCATCGGTGTCGCATGGACAACAGACTTCAAGACATTCCACCAGCTGGAGAATGCATTCCTTCCATACAACAGAAACGGAGTTCTCTTCCCTAAGAAGATCAACGGCAAGTTCGCTCTGCTTTCACGCCCTAGCGACACAGGCCATACCGCATTCGGTGACATCTTCTATTCAGAGTCTCCTGATATGGAGTATTGGGGGCACCACCGCCACGTGATGGCACCGGCTCCATTCGAGGTAAGTGCTTGGCAGTGCATGAAAATCGGCGCAGGCCCTGTTCCTATCGAGACCTCAGAAGGCTGGCTCCTTTTCTATCACGGAGTTCTCCACTCTTGCAACGGCTATGTCTATGCTTTCGGTTCAGCACTCCTCGACCTCGAGCAGCCATGGAAGGTCATCGCAAGAAGCGGTCAGTACCTCATCTCCCCTAGAGAGATTTACGAATTGACCGGAGACGTGCCAGACGTGACATTCCCATGCGCAGCCCTCCATGATCCGGAGACAGGCCGCATAGCAATCTACTACGGATGCGCTGACACTGTTACCGGACTTGCATTCGGCTACATTCCGGAAATCATCGAGTTTACAAAACGCACAAATATCCTGTAATCGAATGACTGCAAGATACTTAGTCAAAGGTCTCCTCTTCCTGGCCGCAATGTCGGGATGGGGAGTTCTTTCTTCCGGTGCCGAAAATACCGAAATCGCGACCGCAAAAAAGCCGGTTCAGGTCAATGCCAAAGCACAGCCTGCCGACTATGTCAATCCTTTTGTCGGCACGACCAACTTCGGCACGACCAACCCCGGAGCCGTATGTCCGAACGGAATGATGAGCGTCGTCCCTTTCAATGTTATGGGATCTGACGAGAACGTCTGGGACAAGGACAGCCGCTGGTGGTCAACTCCTTATAGCTATGAGAACAAGTTCTTCACAGGCTTTTCTCACGTAAACCTGAGCGGAGTGGGATGTCCGGAACTCGGTTCACTTCTCACGATGCCCACATCCGGAAACCTCGAAGTGGATTACCATAAGTATGGTTCAGAATATACCGGAGAGCACTCTGTTCCAGGATATTACACAAATACATTGACCCGCTACGGCATCAGGACAGAAGTCTCGGCGACAATGCGCACCAGCATTGAAAGATTCACTTTCAAAGCCGGAAAGGCGAATATCCTCATGAATCTCGGCGAGGGACTCACCAACGAATCAGGCGCCACGGTCCGCAAAGTCAGCGACACAGAAATCGAAGGCTCCAAACTCATGGGTACCTTCTGCTACAATTCGCAGGCGGTATTCCCGATTTACTTCGTGATGCGTGTCAGCAAGGCACCGTCAAGCTGCGGTTACTGGAAAAAACAGCGTCCGATGACAGCAGAAGCTGCCTGGGACCCTGACCAGGGCAAGTATAAACTCTACACAAGATATGCACGCGAAATTTCCGGAGACGATGTAGGTTTCTGGTTCAGCTATGACAATGTCGCTGAAGGTGAGCAGATTATGGTCCAGGTAGGAGTTTCCTTCGTAAGCTGCGAGAATGCCAGAATGAACTTGGAAGCAGAGCAGCAGGGCTTCGATTTCGACAAGGTTCAGGCCAATGCCAATGCCTCCTGGAACGCAGACCTTTCCAGAATCAAGGTCGAGGGCGGCTCCGAGAAGCAGAAGGAAGTGTTCTATACCGCTCTCTATCACGCACTTATACATCCGAACGTCTTGAACGACGTGAACGGAGAATATCCTGTAATGGAATTCACCGGCGACGGCAAAGTGCCTTCAGAAACCAAGGCGGCGAGGTATGACACCGGCAAACCAGGTATCGGAAAAGTTGCTCCGGGACATAACCGCTACACCGTATTCTCCCTGTGGGACACCTACAGGAATGTGCACCAGCTCATGACATTGGTTTTCCCTGAGCGCCAGCTCGATATGGTAAGGTCAATGATATCGATGTACAACGAGTGGGGATGGATGCCGAAGTGGGAGCTCTACGGACGAGAGACCTTCACTATGGAGGGAGACCCGGCTATTCCGGTAATCACCGACACCTGGCTGAAAGGCCTCAAAGACATTGACATTTATACTGCATATCAAGCATTTATCAAGTCTGCGACTCTGCCGGGAGCGGAGAACAGGATGAGACCGGACAATGACCCTTATGTCCATGACGGTTTCATTCCTCTCGGGTTCTTTGCCGCGGATTTCTCCGGAGACAACTCCGTTTCACATGCATTGGAATACTATGTGGCAGACAACGCCCTTTCACTCCTTGCCGCCGACCTCGGATATGAGGATGAGGCCAAGGCATTCAGGGAAAGGTCACTGAACTACAAGCGTTATTACAGTCAGGAGTCCGGAACTCTGAGACCTCTCAACGCTGACGGGTCATTCCTTTCTCCATTCAATCCCCGTCAGGGTGAGAACTTCGAGGAAGTTCCGGGTTTCCATGAAGGCAGCGCATGGAACTACACCTTCTTCATTCCTCATGATGTGGAAGGGTATGCACAGCTGATGGGCGGACAGAAAGTCTTCGTGGACAAGCTCCAGATGGTGTTCAATGAAGGTCTGTATGACCCTGCAAATGAGCCGGATATCGCTTACGCCTACTTGTTCAGCCGTTTCAAGGGTGAAGAATGGCGCACACAGAAGATGATTCCTGAGCTCATTGCAAAGTACTTCACTACCCTTCCTGACGGCATTCCTGGCAATGATGATACCGGGACAATGTCAGCCTGGGCTATCTTCTCCATGATGGGTTTCTATCCGGACTGCCCGGGAGAGCCTTCATATACATTGACGGCACCTACCTTCGAAAAAGTCACCATTACCCTGGACCCGAAATGGTATAGTGGCCATAACAAGCTTGTAATCAGCAAGGTGGGCAGCAACGAGAATGGACGCGATTCTGTTTTTGGCAGAGGGTCATACGACAGGATTTCGTCAATGACACTCGGGCGAAAGGCTATTAAGGGTTACAGAGTTAGTCATGAGGAACTTACCCGCGGAGGTGAACTGGTATTCAAGTGCCGTTCCGCGAAATAGACAGGATACTAAAACATAAACATTGATAATATAATGAGACATAAACTTTTAGCATTGATTCTGCCGATCGCGGCCATAGTCGGATGTGCAAAGACTGGGGACAGCACAGACTACACCCGGTTCGTGAACACCAAAATCGGAAGCGGCGGACATGGCCACGTGTTTGTAGGTGCCAATGTCCCTTTCGGACTTGTCCAGCTTGGTCCTACAAGCATTCCTCAGACATGGGACTGGTGCTCAGGATATCATGACAGCGACACCACAGTCATAGGCTTTTCACATACCCACCTCGAGGGCACCGGTATCGGCGACCTTTTCGACGTGACTGTTATGCCGGTAATCGGTTCAGTGACATATGCACGTGGAGAGGCTCCTGCACAGGATGCCACTCCTGAAGAAATCGAGGCTGCCGTGAAGACGGGGCTCTGGTCTTATGCCGACAGAACCAAGGAGATTACCAAGCCGGGATATTACAGCGTTCCGCTCACACGTTTCGGCATCAGGGCTGAGATGACAGCCACTTCACGTGTGGGTCTGCATCGCTACACATTCCCTGCAAGTGATTCATCTGCAATCGTTTTCGACCTCGAAAACGGCGGATGCTGGGACAAAGCCACACAGACATTGACAGAAGCTGTCGATAGCGTGACAATCCGCGGCTACAGATATTCTACAGGCTGGGCGAAGAACCAGAAGGCTTTCTTCTATGCACAGTTCAGCAAGCCGTTCGACAAGTTCGAGAACATGGGAGCGTACAGCCGCATTGACTTTCATACTACTGAGGGTGAGCAGATTATGGTCAAGGTTGCCCTCTCTCCTGTAAGCATGGACGGCGCTGAGGCCAACATGAAGGCCGAGATGCCGGAGTGGGATTTCGAAGGAACAGTAAAGGCTGCAGAGAAGGCCTGGAACGAAGAGCTCTCGAAAATCAAGATTGATACTGACGACGCTGAGGCACGCACTGTGTTCTACACCGCGATGTACCACTCGATGATCCAGCCGTCTGTTTTCAATGACGTGAATCGTGACTACAGAGGCGCCAATGACCAGATTTACAGGAACGGCAACTTCGTGAACTACACGACTTTCTCATTGTGGGACACCTATCGTGCCGCAATGCCGCTCATGACCATCATCCATCCGGAAAAGGTCAATGACATCGCGAACACCATGATCAACATCTATGAGCAGCAGGGCAAGCTTCCTGTATGGCATCTCTGGGGCAACGAGACTGACTGCATGGTCGGAAACCCTGGAGTAATCGCATTGGCGGACATCATGGTAAAGGGCTTTGACGGTTTCGACAAGGAGCTGGCCTACAGGGCATTGAAAGATTCTGAAATGCGTCCGGACAGAGGTCAGGACATCCGTATGAAGTTCGGCTTCATCCCTGCTGACCAGAACTTCAATGAGTCTGTCGCTTACGATATGGAATACGCAATCGCTGACGCCGCCATGGCCCAGGCCGCAAAATTCATCGGAAAGGATGACGACTACAACTACTTCTTGGACAGAAGTCATTCATACAGAAACTATTTCGACAAGGAGACCCTGTTCATCCGCGGAAAGAATTCTGACGGCAAGTTCATCGAGCCATTCAATCCTTACCGGTCAGAGCACCGCGCTGACGTTTACTGCGAGGGTAATGCATGGCAGTACACATGGCTTGCGCCTCAGGACTACGAAGGTCTCGTAACTCTCTATGGTTCAACAGAGAAGTTCATCGAGAGACTTGACAGCCTCTTCTCCGCAAAGAGCGAAATCGTAGGAGAGAACACTTCAAGTGACATTTCCGGTCTCATCGGACAGTATGCCCATGGAAATGAGCCTAGCCATCACATCATTTATTTCTACACGATGGCCGGCCAGCCTTGGAAGACTGCTGACCTCACCGCAAGAATCTTCAAAGAGTTCTATTTCAATGACCCTAACGGACTTGCAGGCAATGAGGACGTAGGTCAGATGTCTTCATGGTACATCCTTTCAAGCCTCGGCTTCTATCAGGCTGAACCTGCCAACCCTCGTTTCTGGTTCGGCAAGCCTGCCTTCAAGAATGCCGTCGTGAAAGTACCTGGAGGTGAGTTCAATGTTATTGCTGATGGACTCAGCGAAACCAACAGATATATCCAGAGCATCACTCTCAACGGGGAGGACTACAAGCTTCCTTACATTGAGTACACTGACATCTTCAGGGGCGGCAAACTCGTCTTCAAGATGGGTTCAGAACAGAAAGTATGGTATTAAACACATAATCGATTATGGCAAACTATAAAACAGACTCAAGAATTGTACTTACGCTGGATGCAGGCGGTACCAATATGGTATTCAGCGCCATGAGTGGTGGAGAATATATCATTGACCCTATCACTCTTCCTTCGAATGCAAAGAATCTCGACCTGTGCCTCCAGACACTCGTGCTCGGATTCAGCACTGTCATTGACAAGCTCGAAGAGAAGCCGGTAGCCATCAGTTTCGCATTCCCCGGACCTGCTGACTATCCTCATGGAATCATTGGCGGATATCTTCCGAATTTCCCTTCTTTCCGTGACGGCGTGGCTCTCGGACCATTCCTCGAGGAGAAATTCGGTATTCCGGTCTATATCAATAATGACGGCGACCTTTATGCTTACGGAGAGGCCCTCGGTGGCGCCCTTCCTGATGTCAATGCCAGACTTGCGGAGGCCGGAAGCGACAAGAGGTTCCGCAATCTTATCGGCTATACCTTCGGAACCGGTCTTGGCATCGGTTTCGTGATGGGCGGCGAACTGAACAGGGGTGACAACTCATGTGTGGAGACTTTCTGCCTGCCTAACTTCAAGATGCCGGGATATATCCTGGAGGACAGCGCTTCCATCCGTGCCGTAACCAGAGTTTATGGTGAGGCCAGCGGAAACATGAACCACGGACTTACTCCTAAGGAGATTGCCGAGATCTGCCACGGCGAGCGTGAGGGCAACAGAGAGGCTGCCATCAAGGCTTTCAATGACCTCGGCGAGTCTGCCGGCGACGGAATGGCTATCGCCGCTTCATTGTTCGACGGCATCATTTGTATCGGCGGAGGCCTGATGAACAATTACCAGTACATCATGCCGGGTATCCTGAACTCTATGCGTTCTACCGTCAAGACTCTCTCCGGCGATACTATCGGCAAGGTCCAGCCTAAGGTATACAACTTGGATGACCCTGAGGAGTTTGCAGCATTCGCCAAGGGTGATGCCCGTCAGATCAACATCTATGGTTCTGACAAGACCGTTACATACGATCCGCAGAAGCGTATCGGTGTCATGCGTACCAAGATCGGCGCAAGCAAGGCCATTTCTCTCGGTGCTTACACCTTCGCTCTCAGCCAGTTAGATAAATAATTACCTGAAACCGGCCAGGTCAATGTCATGAACGGCATTAGCTCCCGAAAAGGGAGGAGGCCCACGCAGTGGGTGGACCGTCGGAAACATTGACCCGGCTGGTACAAATACAAAACAAATCATGTATCCTTTAAAATTCAGACCCATACTCAAGACTGTAGTATGGGGCGGTGAGAAAATCGCTCCCTATAAGGAAGTAGTTACAGAACAGCACAATATCGGTGAGAGTTGGGAACTCTCAGGTGTCAAGGGCAATGAGTCTGTCGTTGCCAACGGCGAATTCGAGGGCAAGAAGATTTCCGAACTCGTAGAGCAGTTCAAGGGCAAACTTGTCGGCGAGAAGGTCTATGCCAATACCGGCAATGAATTCCCTCTCCTCATAAAGTTCATTGATGCCAAGAGCGACCTGTCTATCCAGGTTCATCCTAACGATGAGCTCGCTGCCAAGAGACATAATTCCAAGGGCAAGACCGAGATGTGGTATGTAGTAGGCGCTGACGAAGGTGCCCACCTGCTTTCAGGTCTTTCTGAGAAGATTACTCCAGAGGAGTATGTGAAGAGAGTGGAGAACAACACCATTACTGATGTTCTTACCGATTTCAAGGTGAAGGCCGGTGATGTTTTCTTCCTCCCTGCAGGACGCATCCACGCCATAGGAACAGGCTGTTTCATAGCTGAAATCCAGCAGACTTCTGACATCACGTACAGAATCTACGACTATGGCCGTCTCGGTCTCGACGGAAAGCCACGTGAGCTCCATACCGAGCTTGCCAAGGATGCCATCGACTACAATGTCTATCCTGAGTACAAGACCAGCTATGTGGAGAAGAAGGATGACGAGAATGTTCTGGTGAAGTGCAAGTACTTCACTACCAGCCAGTACGACCTCGACAAGCCTTTCACCAAAGACCTCTCCGGCATTGACTCATTCCTTGTCGTGATGTGCGTCGAGGGCCGCGGTTCCCTCACAGACCATGAAGACGAAGACCATACTCTTACCCTCCATCAGGGTGAGACGGTCCTCATCCCAGCCACTTCCAAGGGCGTGACCTTCACCCCGGAGAGCGGCATGAAACTCATCACAAGCTATATCGGATAAAACTGCAGCAAGCACCTTTGCGATTACCACGGCAAGCGTCTACGCTGTTACGTATTGACTTGACCACTGTCATTCGTTTAGACGACACGGCGGGACGAATCCACGCCACGATATCGCAATGCTCTGATATGCAGCATTTTATAAAATCACAGTGTGGAAACGCGGACTTTTTTTGCCTGCGTTTCCACACTGTTTTAAAATATCACCTGAGTATCAATACGTTACATCCTTCCCCGTGGACACGTCCCGCCGCATCGATATGTGACGGCCGAGACGTTTTACGCTCATCCGGTATTGCAAATGACAATAAAATGAGTACCTTTGCAACAGTGGTAAATTTTACGGCCGTAAAAAATTTGTGCAATATGAAATTCTATGATAGGACTGAGCAGATTCAAGAGCTGCAAGACATTAGAAAACAGGCATTTGAAAAACATTCAACACTTACCGTTGTAACTGGACGAAGACGCATTGGAAAGACGACTCTCATTGAAAAAGCAATGGGAGAAGGAGCGTATGTTTACTTCTTTGTCGGTAAAAAAAGTGAGGCCATTTTATGTTCAGAATATGCAGATGAGATCCGCACAAAATTAGGCATATTCGTACCCTCAGGGATAGCTTCCTTTAAGGACATCTTTGCATTGCTGATGGAAGCAGGAACATCAAGACAGTTCACATTGGTAATAGATGAGTTCCAAAATTTCATGGACGTCAACGACTCAGTATATAGCGACATTCAGAACTTCTGGGATAAATATCGTCTGAAAAGCCATATAAATATGATAGTGTGCGGCTCTGTGTATTCACTTATGGAAGAACTCTTCAAAAACAGAAAAGAGCCTCTCTATGGACGATGCGACCATACTATCCGCTTGGAGCCGTTCAGTCCTGAAGTGATGAAAGAGATTATTCATGACCATTATCCTGAATATTCAAATGACGATTTACTTGCGCTATATACCTATACAGGAGGAGTCCCTAAATATATAGAGTTGCTTGTAGATGCGGAAGCGCTATCCAAGGAGAGCATTATAAATTACATTGCAAAACAGGATTCTCCATTCATAGAAGAAGGCAGAAGACTGTTGATTCAAGAATTCGGCAAAAAATACGCAACCTACTTTTCAATACTGCAGGCAATCTCTGAAGGATATAATACTCAGGCAGAAATAAGCGATTACCTGGGTTCCAAAAGCATTGGAGGACAATTACTGAAATTAGAGGAAATATACAATCTCATCCGGAAAAACCGTCCAATGTGGGCAGGTTCCAAGACACAGACCGTGAAATACGAGATTGGAGATATATTCCTGCGATTCTGGTTCAGATACATTGAAAAGAACCAGCAGTTGATAGAGATCAACCAGTATCCCCTTTTACGTAAGATAATCTCATCGGACTACGAAACCTATTCCGGGGATATTCTCGAAAGATACTTCAGAGCCAAACTGATAGAAAGCATGAAATATCGGGCAATAGGAAATTGGTGGGACTCAAAGGGGTACACCGATAAAAAAGGTAATCGCCAACAATGCGAGATAGACATCATCGCAATACATATCGATGATAAGGAGGCTGATATCTTCGAGGTCAAGCGAAATGCAGACAAATTCCGGAGCAATCTTCTCCAAGAAAAAATATCTCATCTCAAAGAGAAAGAGAAGCGCATACGCAAATACAATCTGCACTTCGCTTGCCTATCGATCGAAGATATGTGAGCACTTTATTCCAGGCCGCGGGCACGGATGAGGGCATCCGGGTCAGGATCGGCGCCACGGAACTCGTGATAGAGGGTCATTGGCTCCTCGCTGCCGCCCTTCTCGAGGAAGAGGCTGCGGAACTTCCTGGCCATTTCTGGATTCCAGAGGCCGTTGCTTTCCCAGTACTCGAAAGCGTCCTTGTCCAGAACCTCTGACCAGAGGTAGCCGTAGTAGCCGGCACTGTAACCGCCACCGAAAGTGTGGTTGAAATATGTGCTGCGGTAACGAGGGATAATCTGGTCGATGAGACCCATTTCACGGCAGACATTCTTCTCAAACGCCTCGATATCAAGGTTGTTCCAGTCGGTGTCAGGACCGAGCTCGTGCCACTTCATGTCAAGGATAGACGCAGCGCAAAGCTCAGTGGTCATGAAGCCCTGATTGAACTTGGCGGCATTATTGATCTTGGTCACGAGAGAATCAGGGATAACCTCCCCGGTCTGGTAATGGAACGCATATTTTGCGAGAATCTCAGGCTGGAACGCCCAGTTTTCATTGAACTGGGAGAAAGTCTCCACGAAGTCACGTGCAACGCTGGTACCGCTCACATCCACATAATGGCACTTTGTGAGAAGTCCGTGAAGGGCATGGCCGAACTCATGGAAAGCTGTCTGCACCTCATCGATGGTAAGAAGCTTCACAGTATCCTCCGGCTGGCCGAAGTTGCAGACATTGACAACGATAGGACGGATATCCTTTCCTGAAGCATCCACATACTGCTCACGGAAATTGTTCATCCATGCGCCGCCGCGCTTGGTGCTGCGCGGAAGATAGTCGGTAAGGAAGATACCTAGCAGGCTGTTGTCAGCATCGAACACCTTGAAGGTCTCCACCTCAGGGTTATACACAGGAAGACCCTTTACAGGCTCGATCTTGATGCCATAAAGCATCTCGGCAGCCTTGAACACGCCGTTGCGGACATTCTCGAGCTGGAAATACTGCTTGGTGATGTTCTCATCGAGGTCATACTGGGCCTTGCGAACTTTCTCTGAATAGAACCACCAGTCCCATGGCTGGATGGTGCTTCCTGCAGGAAGAAGACCGGCAGCGATGTCCTTGTCCATGAACTCCTGCATTGACACAATCTCCTTCTTCGCTCTTGCGACAGCCTTGGTCATAATCTTCGAAAGGAATGCATCTACAGTGGCGTGGTCATGAGCCATCTTGTCACTGAGAATCTGGTCAGCAGAGCAGTCGTAGCCGAGGAGTTGAGCCTTCTCGGTACGCAGACGCATGATATCCAGAAGCACCTGTTTGTTGTCATTGGCATTGCCGTGACCGCAACGGGTAGAATAAGCCTTGAATGCAGCCTCGCGCTTTGCCCTGTCCTCACATGTAGTCATGAAGAACGGATAGCTGGAAACAGGGATGCCGACCTCAGAAGCGAAGGCATTGTTCTCAGCGAGAAGGTTATTGCCGAACTTCTGGGTAAGTGTAGCAAGCTCCGAACTGATTTCCTTGAAACGTGCCTGCTCAGCTTCGCCGAGGGCTACGCCATTGTCAATGAAAGCGTTGTAGAGCTTCTTCGTAACCATATACTGCTCACGGTCGAGGGATGCAGAATCTGCGAATACTGCAGCCACTCTATCGAAGAGCGCCTTGTTCATGAAAATCTCATCAGAAGATGTGGTCACAAGTGGGGTAACCTCATCCATGACAGCCTGCATTGCAGGTGTGGCATCTGACTCGGAGACATTGTAGAGTACACCCAATGTCCTTGCCAGCAACTTTCCTGAGAGCTCGTAAGCTGCTACGGTGTTCTCGAAAGTAGGGGCCTCGGTATTGGCTACAATAGCATTGACCTCGGCCTTCTGCTGCTCGATTCCGGCTTTTACGGCCGGCACGTAGTCAGAAAGTCTAATCTTGTCAAATGGAGGGAACTGGTCCTCGCAGGTCCATTCCGTAAGGAACGGATTCGATCCGCAAGCTGAAAGCATCATGATTCCTGCGCTTAAAATTGCAATTTTTTTCATAACGATTACTTAGTTGTTATTTCTACACCATTAAGGTCAATGAGAGTGAATTGGACAGCGTTTTTATATACTGTTATGATACCCTTCATGTTCACTGTGGCGCCATCAAGAATCTTCTTGTCAATCTGAGTATCAGCGAATTTCGCGTAGCCGCTGGTACGGACCTGGACATCTGTCGAACCCATTCTGAAATACTGGCTGACAGCATAAGCATCAGCGTTCTTTATGAGAGTCGCCTTGATTTCCGGATCGGAAACTTTCTTGGAATAGTCAGCAACGTCACCGTCATCGAAGACGCCGGAATTCAAGTAACTGAGGAAGCCCTGCTTGGACATCGCCCAGGTCTTGATTCCCCATGAAGGATCTTTGGCCGGAGTATAATTCTGTCCTGTAGAAGAGAGGAAAATTCTGTTGGAATTGGACTTCTTGTCTTTGTTCGAGTCAATGTAGATGAGGCAGAAAATCTCTCCTTTCGGATTCTTCACGCTGCCATACTTCAATCCGTCGATTTCCACATAGCAACCGAGATTCTCTTCCTTGAGAAGATCAGACTCAGCGACCTTCTTAGGAGCCAGAGGAGTATCAAGCTCTCCCCTGAATATATGAGTGTCAATGATATACTGCACATCCAGATACGAAGTCTCGTACTCTCCGCTGGCATCCTCATAACCGAGCTGGATCATTCCGTTATAGGCACCAAGAGTAAGGCCGCTGCACTTTACATACACCCACTGGCCGAGCTTGTAATCATTGTAGAGGGAATTCTTCCCGATCTTGACCTCGATTGCGCCGGTCGCGTCCTGAATATAGATGCTCTTGTAGATATTGCCGGACCTGTCCTCGGAAATCACCTGACCGCCGATGATGATACCATCTTCAATCTTGACAGGAGCATTCTTGTACAGCGACTTGAGCTCCAGAATAGTCTTGTTCGGAGTCAATGTTACCGGTTTATAGACATCAGCCTTGCCGTAGTCTCCGGTAAAAACCGGCTCCCACTCGTCGCATGAAGCCAGAAGCGTCAATGCGGCTGCAAATGTTCCGATAGCGTAAAATATCTTGTTCATAACTAGAATCTGAAATAAATGTTCAACATGTAGTTGATTCCGCTCATGTAGAAGTACTTGGAATCGAATCTGTAGTAACGCTCCTTGCTGACGGTCTTATCGACAAGACGTGTCTGCTCATAACCGCCTGTACGGACATCTGTATTGTTCAGGATGTTCTTCACCTGGAGAGAGAATCCGAGCTGGTAGTCTCTCTTGATGTACCAGGACTTGCCTACACTGGCATTGACAAGAACTGCTCCCTTGAACTTCTCCTGCGCGGCCATATAATCGACCTCTGCGGCGGTGATGGTGCCGTCAGGGCCGGCGGTAGCCATGTCAGTCCTGTAGAGAGGGTTCATGTCGAGGTATGCCATACCGAAGTAATCCACGTCGGCATCCACGAACCAGTAGTTCTTGTTCCATGCGAGACCGAGGCTGGTTGCAAGCTGCGGAGTACTTGAAACATAATGTTTTACTGTCTTTCCTTCAGCATTCGGATGGCTCTTCCAGTAAGGAATCTTAACACCATAGGTCTCAGTTACGACAGCAGCGCTGTTGTCATAAGTCTGGTACATGGTAGGATTGGAAGTATAAACATACTGGCCGTAAGCGACTACTCCCTGGAGAGAGAGGTTGTTCACCGGAAGAGGGACCTTGAATCCGAGTTCCATTCCGACGTGGCGCTCATCCATTCCGCTCATTGCGAAGTTGGTGAAGGAGTTCTGGGAATCGTCATAGAAGCTCATGACCTTGGACTGGTCCTTGATGGTCGTATAGTAACCGGTGATACGGACATCATAGCCGGAGTTGCTGTAAGCGTAGTTCAAGTCAGTGGTGAAGGTCTTGATGGTCTTGACGTCCGGAACGATGGAGTTGCGGGTTCTTGGCGACACGAAAGTCTGGTTGAAGGTAGGCGCATCTGTCATATATGCCACATCAGCATAAATTCTGTGGCCGCCTCTTACGACATAGCTGAGGTTCAGCTTGCCGGCTCCAGTGATGAAGTCCTGCACCTTGGACTTGCCGAGAGAGGTAATCGCCTCATTAGTAATAGGATCGTAGGTTGTAATCACCTTTCCGTCGTAGGTCATCGGCTGTCCGTTGGCATCGAGTCCAGGGAAAAGTCCCTTTCTCACAAGACCCTCTCTCCAGAACTTGTCATAGCCGATACGGCCTGAAAGGGCAGCCTCGAAACCGCCGACAGTAACCTTGCCGGAAGCCCAAGCCTCTGCGCGACGGATGTTCGCGTAATAGTCATAGCCGTACTTGTCGCCTTCTTTCAATGTCTGGGCCTTGCCGTTCTTCATCCAGTAATCCAGGTCGTTCTGGTACATTGTCACAGAAGCGGCGTAATCCCTTTCCGCAAACTGGTCAATGTTCACGTAGTAGTCTCCTCCGAGGAGGTCATCCAGCACCTTGTAGTACTCGGTCCTGTTCCATTTGTATGTAACGCCACCGGCAAGAGAGAAATATCTGGAAGGTGTCCACTTCGCATTGGCATTGAAATTAAAATCCTGCTGATCAGTGCGACGCTCCTCGATAACGTACTTCGAGCGGTTGCCGTCAGCAGTTGAGTTCATCGAGTTCACAGCGTAGAGCCTGTCCCAATTGATATGAGTAATGCTCGGAATATCTGACTCCCATGCATCCTTAGCCCACATAGCCTTGGCAAGATTGACACGGTTGTAGTCAGAATTCTCCATGAAGAAGTAGCTTGGAAGATTTCTGTAATAATCCGGCCTAGGGTCTGCCGCATCATACCAGTCGAGAGCGGTATAGCCATTCTTACCGAAACGATAAAGCACTGTAGCAGAAGCCTTTACCTTCTTGGATTCAGGAGTGAAATCATACTTGAGGATAGCGATAGGCTCATGCGTTTTCTTCACGCGGGCATTGCGGACCTTGCCGTTGTAATAACCCCAGTTGGAGTTGTACATATTGTCGCCCATGAGGTCGTAAACTTCCTGAGTAGAACCGTTCTGCGCACCTCTCTGTCCCGGAGCGGCCATGAAGGTAAGTCCGAGTTTGTGTTCGTCGCCGAATTTCTTCTCCACTGAACCGTAGTAGCCGAATGAACGATAGTAAACGCCCTTGATCCAGTCATTTCCACCAAGTCTGGCAGAAGCGCTGAACGCATAGGCCCAGCCGTTGTCGAGCTCGCCTGAAGAATAGGTGAGCATCAGACGAAGTCTGTACAACGCACTGTTGGTCAATACGCTACCCCTCCATCCGGTGCGGACCTTGGAAGCCATAGGGTCAATGTTGGTGAGGCCGTTGTAGCCGCCGAATCCATAATCTGAAACCTCGGCACCGTTCACCGTCTCCTTGCTGCGGGTAGCCTCATTCAGACCGCTCCACAATGAATATGGAGTATAGCCTGTGATGGCATCGTTCATCTTCACGCCTGCGAGATAAACGTCCTGGGACTCGCTGGAGTAACCGCGGACTCTGAAACGCACAGAGCTGAAATTGAAGCCTGCGATATTGTTGAACACATCATTCTGGCCGAAAAGGATGGTCGGGCTGTCCTGATAGCCGGAATCGTCCAGGTCGAACTCGGTGAAACTTGCGTCATCGACTTCGCTGACCTTGCGGGCCGGGGTCAATGACAGTTTGAACATATTCTTCACGTAACCGTCATTGACAGTAACATTGATTCTGGATTCCAGATAGTCAGGAGTCTTGATTACGAGGTCGTACATACCGTCCTTCAATGAAGGAATCATGAATGTTCCGTCAGGTGCGGTCTTGACTTCCGCGATTTCTTCCGCTCCTGAATAAAGTTTCAGGACGGCTCCGTCGACTGCTGTCTTGGAAGACCTGTCCACGACCGTTCCCTTCACACCGCCGGTATATGTCTGCGCGGACATGACCAGGGCTGCGAACAATGCCGGAATGGACAAAAGCTGTTTTTTATTCATATCTCTTGTATTGTCATTTTGGACAGGCGGAGCTTTCAGAAGAAGGACTCCGCCTGTCGTGATTATTTGTTGCTTACTATGATGTATGTCGGATAATGGTCACTGTAGCCGCCGATGAAGGTTCCGCTCGAGAATGTACGGAAAGGTGTGCCCTTGTACTGGCCCTCCTGCTGGACCATGAAAGGCTGGCTGAAGATACGTCCGTAATACTGCTTCTTCACAATCGGCTGGATAGACAACTGTCCCTTAGGAGCATTGACCATCGCCTCATTGACGAGGATGATGTCATAGATATTCCAAGTGCCCCTGTAGGCAAGTGAGCCGTAGCCCGCCTTCAACATTGAAATGAACGGTGAGAAGAAATCGTACTGGCCCACTTCGGAAACTGACTCCTTTCCGTGCATGAAGGTCGTCATGCTCTCGTCGGTAGGGTTATCGTTCATGTCGCCCATCACCATAATCTTGATTCCCGGATACTCCTTCATGAGCTTAAGTGCGTGGTCATAAATTATTTCCGCTCCGCGTGCCCTGAGGTCCTGTCCCTTTCCGCCGATACGTGACGGCAGATGGGCTACATAGAATGCGAACATTTCGCCGTCAAGCTTTCCGCGGACCATGAGGATGTCACGGGTACGGAAATAGTCCTGCGCCTCCTTGTCCATGCTGAACTTGATGGCAGTGGAATTGAAATCGAACGGAATGGACTGGCTTTCCTCGACCGTGAAATGCTCCGGACGATAAAGCAGGGCCACGTCCACGCCTCGTCTGTCAGGTCCGTCGTAATGGACAATCTGATAGTTCGCAGCCTCGATTTCAGGCTGGTTCACGAGATCTTCCAACACGTGTCTATTCTCTATCTCGCTGAGTCCCAGCACAGTATGGAAAGTCTTGTTCTCCTCGGCCATCGCCTTGATTACAGTAGCGATGTTGTGGAGTTTTTTCTCATATTTGGCATCTGTCCACTTGTTCTTGCCCTCAGGAAGGAACTCATAGTCGTTCTTTCCCTCATCGTGGTACGTATCGAACAAGTTCTCGACATTGTAAAAGCCAAGAACATAGCGTTTTGGACCACCGGCGTATGCTGATACTGCGACCAGCATCAATGCCAGAACTGTGTAAATTATTCTTTTCATTGTCAATGTTATTGTTTTCGTCGCTTGAGTTACCACCACCAATTGATGGTCTTAGGGTCCTGAGCCTCGACCTTCGCCGCAGCATCCTTGCCTATAAGTTTCGAAAGGTTAGGGTAAAAGTCAATGCCGGTTTTCTTTTCGAGTTCGTCAATGGAAATCGCATATTCCTTGAAGTTGCTTCCATTTCCATAATCTCTGTGTTCCAGAAGAATCGCACAGCCCATATATCCTGAAAATCCGAGTGTCGTACTCTTGCTATATCTGAGCACAGCCTTGTAATAATGCGATGGGACTGTGATTTTCTTTCCTACGTTATCGAGGGCATATTCAGTGCTTAGTTCTGTAAGACAGCCTGTTACGACATAGCAGGTATCTGAGCTGCCGGCCCATGAACGGACCTTTCCTTCAAGCTTGGCCCAGAAATGCTGATTCAATTCTGAAAGCTGCGGAGTCATGTTGGTACCATAGAAAGTCGCCTGATTGGCTCCGTTATGCAGCCTGTCTGCAGACGGCAACTGATGGCCCCTGTCGTAGTGTCGGGATGAAGTGCTCCTGAAACCACGCATATACAGCACCGGCTGCTGTTTCTCAGAAAGATATGGATCCACTCCCCAAGCATTTGTACGGTTACCCGAACCGATAGTCCATTTGCTGAGAGGATAAGCTACCCATGGGGCGACATAGTTATCATAATCCCATGAATATGAGTAGTTTCTGGTCTTTACCGGCCCGATGGTCATGGAGTGCGAGAACCGTCCCAACTTAGTCCCCTCAGGGATTTCCGGGATTTCCAGCCAACCCACTTTTCTCAGGTCCGGACAGCCCTCCGGTACAACAACGTCCTCAGAACCGCCGGATTCCTTCGTCCCATGTTGGGTCAATGCCACTGTCGTACTGTTTCCGTCTGCGGTCAATTCCAGAATTGCCGTGCGCGCAGACTCGTCATTATTTTTCTCGACTGTAAGAATCACGTTGGACATGCTGCCATATCCGCTGGACGGCTTTACACTTACCCAACTGAGTGGCCCGCCGGACTGGTCCTTTACGGCAATGCTCCAATTTCCGGATGCGGTAACGGACATGAACTGGTCACCTCCCGTAGCCTCTACGGTATTGGCCCTGACCGCGATTTCCGGCTTTACTTGCGGGTCATTTCCTTCACAGGAATATATAAAAGGCACTGACACCATAAGTGCCAATGCCCATTTCGTTATTTTGTTCAATGTTTTTTTCACGTAGCGTCAATGCTTGTGGAAACATCCAATTCTTCGTTTCCTTTAGACGGACAAAGGGCAACCCGGTTTTTCCGGGCACCCTTTATAGTCTGATATTAAATTGAATTATAAGGTATTACTCCGCCCTTATTGCAAAAAGTATAGCTCTTGCTTTAGTTGTAGTCGTCACTGTAACATCTGTATCAGCCTCCAATTTAGCAGGAAGAGTAATGGTGTACTTATCGGTATCTTCAACTGTCAGTTTATAAGGAGTATTACCTGTAGCACCATCATTAGCTGCCAAGTCCTGAGTAGCAACCTGAGTTTCGCCCACTGACGCTTTAAGAGTCGCGCTTTTTCCTTTCCACGTCACACCATAGAAAGACACTTTGGTAGTACCTGCCGGAATCTTCAATGTTGCGGAACCTGCTTTCTTGGAACTGCCGATTTTCAAAACAGGAACATCTTCAACACCATTGACGGTAGCCTTTTCACTAAAAGCATTTGTTCCAAGTGTCCATTCAACGCTACTTGAGAAGTCCTCAGTTCCGGCAGCAGAAACTCCCTTATGGGTAAGAGTTACAGTGTAAGACTTTGTGGCGACCTCCGCTGTGGTAGAAACGGTAAGTTTCACAGTCACGTCCTTATCAGTCGTGTTCTCTGCAAATGATACAGTTACAGTGCCATTGCCGTCACCTGATTCAGGAGATACCTTATAAGCGGCATTGTCAGAAGCGACAGTCCACTTGACGTTACCCTTCACGTCGAAAGAAACCGACTTGTCAGCAGCTTTTGCTGTAAGGGTCTCTGTGCTTACAGAGAATTTAGGTGTATCTGATACGACTTCCTCTACTTTAGTGGCAACTACCTGATAATGAGGATTTCCGCCGACATACCATCCTTCTACTTTGATGTCGCTGCCGACAAAACCTTCCATATTTCCTGTATAATACGAGCAAGAAAGATCCTTAGCAGTATAGCTTCCTACGAAGATATTATAGAAATTACCGCTCTTCTTCACAGTTCCCGTGAAGGACACATAAGTCACAGCTGTAGGAGCGTCTTCTTTCATTTTAGCTTCGGTAAGTTCCAGAGGAGCCGGATATGAAACGGCATTGCCGCTGGAAACAACAGTTGCAGTAGGAGTAGTAATCTGCATAAGGCCATTGTGCTTGCCGGTAGTACCGGTAACATTGATCTTATCTCCAACCTTTACCTTAGGATCGGTATTTGCGAAAACAAGGATACTTCCGGTCGCGTCGGTAATCACATAGCTCTTGAGAGTTACGCCTGTAACCAATACATCCTTAAGGTCGATTGCAGCGTTCTCTGCGCCTGCCGCAATCTCTGCGATGGTGCCTGCACCAGGAGTCGGCTCCGGGGTCTCGCCACCACCGGTACCAAGGTCAACGCCCTTGGAGAAGTCAATGACTGTACCTGCTTCAGCTGCAACACTGAGGTCGAGGTCATCCACCATATATGCGCTGGCAACTGTAGCCGTCATATATACATACAAAGACTTGGTGCCGTTAGGAACTGTGAATGTAGTAGATGCGAGATCCCAACGTCTGCTCTTGTCGCCTTTAGGGAAAGCATATTCAAGAGCTACCCATTTCTGACCGTCGTTGCTGACATATATCAGGAACTCATCATGCTTGAAAGTATTGTCAGCAGCCTGATACTGATTCCTCTCTGAACCAAATGAGAGGACATAGTTCACAGTATTCTCAGGAAGGGTGATATTCTTTACCTGGAAATAGTTCTCCTTTGCAAACCAGAGATAATTCTTGCCGGAACCAGGATAATCAGAATAAGTTCCGTTGGAAGCACCTGAAGATGTCTGACGTGCACTCATTCCATTGAAAGCATAATCTATAGAAGATAATCCGCTTCCGGTTTCATTTTTCCAGCCGTCGAAAGAATCGAGATATGTCTTCCATCCGTCCTCTGACTTAACGGCATCCGTTTTATCAAAGTCATTGTGATATACTACGAGGTCAGCCGCAGAGCCGGTACCTTTCTGTTTGACTGTCAATGTCTTGGTGTCGTAGCCGATAGAGAATTTCAATTCAGCCTCACGGTCCAGTCCTGTATTGCCGAGCACTGAAATTGTTACGTCCATTCCGTTTGGATCTTTTCCACTCTCCGGGTCAACAGCAATCCACTCAGGGCAGTTGCTCAGGAACCACTGTCTTGTAGATGCAACCTTTATAGTCTCTGAAGACGCCTCCTGCTGAAATTC
>FR890610.1:31038-49346 GCA_000435075.1 Bacteroides sp. CAG:770
CCTGCTGAAATTCTATGACATTCTTAGAACGATTAATTTCCGGAAGTCCTTCCGGTTCATTCTTATCACCGCAAGACTGCGCAAAAAGCATGGCAGCCAACGCAAGTGAACCCGAAATCAATGTTCTGATTCTCATGATGTGTGCTTATATTTTAAACAATTAAAAAATATCCTTGCTTGAATAGTTTACAAAGATTATTATCCTATATGAAAGAAACAAACTAAATCGTATTACATTTACGTATCTATTCTGCTACAAGTCACTTACATACCCTTCCCGTACACAGACACATATGGACAGACAAACGGGCAGCCCCGACTTGGGACCGCCCGTATAATATCATATCTTCAAATCAATTACTTGATGAGGACATTCTTAAGCTCATATGTAGGAGCAACGGAAGTAGTTCCGACATACTTGAATCCAATCTGAATCTTGGAGCCTACGAAATTCTTGAGATCGAAATCACCGGAATTTACAAAATTCCACTTGGTTGCCGATGTAGGATAATTAGGCACGGTAATCTGTGTCCAATCAGCACCAACTTTCTTCACATATACGAAGATGTGATCGGAAGCATTGTCTGAACCTATAAAGTTCATCGCGTGATCGAAGTTAAGGGATGCTTCCTTAATCTTGGTAAGGTCAATCTCAGGAGAAATCAGCCAAGACTCTGACGCAAGATTCTTACCTCCGACAAATGAAGAAGCCTTCATATAACCTCTCTCGGCATCATGCTTCCAAACGTAGCTGGAACCCTCAGGGAGTGTCACGTCATTGATGGTGAACTTGCCCATAGATGTCAGGAATGACTCTACGAAGTAAGCTGCAGGAGCCTGAGTAATCTTGCAATCGCCTTCAGATGACTGCTTTGCAGTGCTTGAAGAGAACTTGACTACAGCAACACGCTCAGTAGCAGCCTCATTTGCAATAGTTGAGAATGATACAAGTGCAGTATCAGCAGGATTTGCATCGATCTTGGTAGGCTCACCCTTCTTGTAGGTCATGCCCTTGAATGTAAGCCATGGGCAATCCTCAGGGAGTGTCACGAATACACCGCTGCCCTTGTAAGCCACCTTAACTGTAACATCAGAAGCAGTCTTAGGAACGTTAACTGAAGGAGTCATGACCTTCATGAGAGACTTCTTGATGCTGAGTACGGTAGCATCGAGAACCTGCCTTGTGCCTTTATAGTCACCGATAGGTCCTTCAAGCTCGATGATGTCACCGACTTCGATTCCGAGGCTTGAGAAGTTCTTCTTAGCACCCTTCTTGTCGAGTGTACCATAGATATAAAGTGAACCGGTGTTGTCTGTAAGATACCAGTTTCCGTAAGTCGTGTTCTCGATGGATGTGCAGGTACCTTTTACCTTTACGTTCTTGCCCACAGGTGACTCATTAGCCTCCTTGCAAGAAACTGTCACAGCTGTGAGGGAGCCCTGACGGACTCTGATGAACTGCTTGCTTGCACCGGCCTTGATGGTAAGCTCGAGTTCACGTCCACCGGCTGACTCTGCAGCAGTGAAAGTCACAGTGCTCTTGCCTGCCTTTCCTGACATTGCGTCAGCAGCGAGCCAAGATGGAGTCTGGGACTTGATCTCACCGGTCTTGTTGTCTCTGACGATAACATCCGGCCAGTTGTCATTGGTAACGAATTCCCAATCAACGTTGGCGTCGATATCGAGGGTAATCTTACCACCGTTTACAGGCATTGACATATATGACTCGGAGAGCTTGATATTGTCAAGGTAACCTACCTTCTCATCTTCACATCCGATGAATGCGAAAGATGATGCCAAAAGGGCGGTCAATAAATATTTAAGTTTCATAATATTCTGATACACGATTAGTTAAACATATATTTGATACCAATTGAAGCATACCAGCACTGACCGATTGCAGTATATGGAACGAATGTCTTGACACCACTCTTGACAAGTGCAGGAGTAGAGAATACTGGATAGCCCTCGCTGTCGGTAGAATCATACTTAAGGATACGGCCCTCGTTCAAATCAGGGTTCATATACTTGGCTACACCCCACTTGGAGTTGAACAGGTTCAAAAGGTTCTTCACGTCGAGGCTGAGCTGGAGAGTATTGGTTGTCTTGCCGATCTTAACCTTGAAATCGTGCTTGTAGCTGAAATCTACTCTGTGAATCCATGGAGAATATACGCTGTATGCTTCAGCATATTCACCCTGGTGCTTGCTGAGATACTTGTCGTTGTGAACATACTCCATGAAGCGGTCACGGTCGTTGTCAGAAACAAAACGGAACTGTCTGTCTGCAACTTCCTTGTCTGTAGGGATATACAATGCGTCGTATGCGTAGCCGTCACCATTCATATCGTTTGCGGTCATATATGAATAGTTGTAGCCGCCTCTCCATGTTTCGTAAATCAAGCTGAAGTGGTTTCCGCATTTGTCATGGTGTGTGAGAGATGCGATGAAACGGTCAGGTGTAACGTACTGTGAGTTGTGGAGAGGAATGTTGTTAGGACCGGCAACTGTCGGAACGTAAGTGAATGCAGACTCAGCGTTTGAACCAGGCATACCGGTAATTTCCTTGGAAGCGGTATGGGTGTATGCAGCCATGATGCTGAGGTTCTCGATAGGACGCATATTCACAGTAAGGTTTGCAGAATATCCGTATCCCTTGTGAGTATTCTCGAGGACGAATGCCTTTGTTCCTGTTCTGAATGTAGAAGGGAAGATAGGACGATTGTCAGCACCGTTCCATCTTGCGTAACCCTCAACAGGGATGATACTCCAGTCTGACATCATGACTCCGTTCACTGTCTTGTTGTAGATACCCTCAGCAGTGATAGAGAATGGGAATGATGTAGGGAACTGGTAATCTACAGCCAATGAAGTCTTCCATACCTGAGGCATCTTGAACTTGTGGTCAACTGCAGAGATTGATGAAGGAACAGTTCCTTTGTCAGGAGAAATATCAGAAGGATAGCCGAGACCTACGAGTTTATCGAGAAGAGCCTGGCTGTTAGCCTTTCCTGAGCTGGTAACGAGACCACCCTTGAACTCATCCATTGTGAAGCCTTTCTTCTCGGCATTTTTGGCATTTATCTGTGCCTGATACTGTACCATACCTGAGTTTGTAGGCATGTTGGTGAAGAATACGAGAGGCAGACGGCCTGAGAAGAGACCTGTACCTCCACGGACTGTGAGGGTCTTGTCTTTCAATACATCCCAAGTGAAACCGACACGAGGTGAAACGGTAACCTTGCCTGAAGGCCACTTGCCTGTATCAATGTTGCGGACGCTGTTGTTATGATCGTAGTAATCAATAGCCTTGATAGCGTTGTTGGTCATAAGGTCGCTGTTATCGAAGAAGAGACCATCGAAACGGATACCATAAGTAAGCTTGAAGTTCTCAGCTGCACTCCACTCATCCTGAGCGTAGATGCCGAGTTTGTGGAACTGTACTCTTGCAGCAGGATTCTTCTCTCCGCCGTAACCGTAGGTAAGGCAGACAACCTCAGGAGCCGCACCGTTGATGAAGTCATCTACGCTGAGGTAACGGTAGTAACCTGTTCCGTTTCTCATGTAAGCGTTGTCAGCCATCTGATATTCATAGCTCAGACCTGTTGTAAGCTTATGGGTTCCGAAGTAGTATGTAAGGTCATCCTTCACATTTGCAATTGTGTTGTGAACTGCGTTGTTCCATGTGAAGAGCTCGTATCCGAGAGAGATGTACGGGGTGTTTGTACCTGTACCGTCCATGATGTCAATGAATGGGAACTCGCTTGAGTTTGTTCCTCTGACGTCGTCAAGTTTAGAGAAGGTGGCAAGCAGCTGGTTTGAAAGGTTGTCGTTGATACGGCTGTTCAAATCCAATGATACTGAGTGCACGATGTTCTCAATTGAGTACATGGAGTTTGCATATGACATAGAATAGAGAGAGGTACGTGAGAATGCAGAACGTGTACCGCCATCCATTGAAGATGCGTTAGGAGCTGACCATGAAACGTTGTTGGTATAGTTGTAACGCAATGCGAGGTGATTCTTGGAGTTGATGTTCCAGTCGATTCTCGCGAGGAGTTTCTTGTTGCTCTCGTCAGCAGGGAAGTTTGTGAAAGAACCTGTGTCATAACCGTATTTCTCTTTCACGTGAGCAGATACTCTCTCCATATCGGCTACAGTAGTGTAAGAGAGGTATTTGGTTGCGTCAGGAGTAACGCTTTCGTCTGCTCTTGCTCTCCATCTGTTTGCTACAGAAGGAATCTGCGACAGTTCGGCATTGACAAAGAAGAACAGCTTGTTCTTGACGATAGGACCGCCGAGGGTAAAGCCGTAAGTTGTGGTTCTGTCTTTCTCGCGTGCGCCTGAAATCTGGGTTCCGTCAACTGTGTCACCACGCATGTTCTCGTTGCGGTGATAGATGTAGGCTGAACCCTTGAAGGTGTTTGTACCTGACTTTGTGATGGCATTGACACCACCTCCGATGAAGTTGGTCTGGCGAACATCATAAGGTGAAATAACGACCTGAAGTTCCTCGATGGCATCGATGGAAATAGGGTTTCCGCCTCCTGGAAGTTTGGAGTTAAGACCGAAGTTGTTGTTGAAGTTGGCACCGTCAACGGTGAAGTTGGCTGTACGGCCGTCAGCTCCGGCGAATGACATTCCATTTCCGCCATAAGGAGAAAGTCTGGTAACGTCAGACAAGCTTCTGCTTACAGTCGGCAAAGAGGTTATCTGGCTGCTGGTAATGTTGGTTGCCGCACCGGTCTTTTCACTGCTGAACTTTGATTTTGCAGTTCCGACTACCACTACCTGCTCCAAGAACTCTGTAGATTCCTTAAGAGAAGCGTTAAGGTTGTAAGTTTCAGCGAGCTGAAGTGTTACATCCTTGAAGACGATCGCATTGTAACCAACTGATGAGACCTCGACTTTGTATGGTCCACCGGAACGCATACCATTGATGGCATACTGTCCGCTCTGGTTAACAATAGCTCCGTAAACAGTACCGGAAGGTTCGTGTGTAGCTACCACAGCTGCTCCGACAACCGGTTCTCCTTTTTCATCGGTGACACGACCACCCATAGAAGAGGTCGTCACCTGTGCATAGGCGAATGTGCCTGCCAACATAGCGATGCCGGCAAGCAACAGATGCTTTAATGAATAATTCATAGAGGTAATGTTATTATATATTTTACACGCAAATTTAGGTCTTTACTTACAAATATAAAAGTCTAAAACTATTAAAGTTGTATTTCATCCGATTTTTCTGCCACTTTTTAACTAAACCAAACCTCTAATAACCAAAAACTTGCGGCCATCACCGTGGCCAGCCATCGTACCATCATCCAGGCGCCTGTAGAAAAAGGCATAATGAAAAGACATGTCCTTGTGAACGGTTTCAATCACATTTGCGGCTAATAATCCGCAAATTTTGCGTTTTATTTGCCGCAGAGTATTATATTTGCCGAAAATTGAAGCGCAATGTATATACACGAGACAGACACTTGGCCGCATTTCAATTGGGACCGGAGCCGTATAGAGCCCAAACTTGCGGCCGTAAATAAAGCCACCGGTTATCTGGAGGGGATACTGTCCTCCATCGGTTTCGACGTAAAGGAGCGTGCCGCAGTGGAAGCATACACGCATGACATCGTCGCGTCCTCAGAGATTGAAGGCCTGTTGCTGAATCCAGACCAGGTACGTTCTTCCATAGCCAGGAGGATGGGTGTCCAAATTACAGGTGAGGTCCCTTACGGCCATTACGTAGAGGGAATCGTGCAAATGATGATGGATGCTGTCCAAGGTTACGACAAGCCTCTCACCGATGACCGGCTATTCGGATGGCATTGCGCTCTTTTCCCGAATGGCAGGAACGGTTACGAGGAAATCAACGTGGGAAAATACCGCGTAGATGAAATGAACGTCATTTCTGGTGCTCTGGGAAGGGAAAAGGTCCATTACCACGCTCCCGCACCGGAGATAGTTCCGGAAGAAATGAGCATATTCCTTAAATGGTTCAATGACCATTCTACACCAAGGGATTACATCAAATCAGCCATTGCTCACTTCTGGTTCGTCTGTATCCACCCCTTTGACGATGGCAACGGTCGTATCGGCAGGGCCATTGCGGACATGGCGCTGAGCCAGGCAGACAACTCGACGCTGCGATACTTCAGTATGTCCCGCCAGATAGGGCAGGAGAAGAACAAGTATTACGATATGCTTGAGCGTTGCCAGAAAGGCTCTACAGACATCACTGCCTGGATTGAGTGGTACCTGGATTGCATGCTACGGGCAATCAAGGGCGCGGAAGAGATGCTGTCTTCCATCCTGGACAAAGCCGTCTTTTGGCAGAACCACACCCAAGCTGATATCAACGAGCGTCAACGCACCGTTCTCAACATCTTTCTGGACGGTGACAAGGGTAAACTTACTGCCAAGCGCTGGGCAAGACTCGCCAAGGTATCCCCGGATACCTCAGTTCGTGACGTACAGCACCTCGCAGAGTTAGGCATCCTGATTCCGGAGGAGGGTAAAGTTCGCAATATTGCTTACGGAATAAAGATTTCCGACAAGAAAATTTTGATTCCCGGACCGATAGAGGAGGAGTAATTATCCTAAGCTCAGACCTTTATGTTCGCTTTCCGCTATTGACTCTCCCGGCAACCAAGCCGGGAGAGTTTTTTATTGAGCAATCTGCATACTTCTCAATAAGCGGCAGTGCCTTGTGAACCACACCAACCGCTATCGAATCAATGTTTTCAAATTTTTGTCATATACTTAGCTAAAACCATTAAAGCTGTGTTTCATCCGGTTTTTCGGCTCTTTCCATAAACAGTTTAAAGCGTTCAAATCCCGGTTTAAACCATATGTTACCGATTTATATTGCACGGACGCTAAAATAATGTTTCAAAATTTATTTTGCAGATAGAAAATAACATAGTAAATTTGCAAAATCAGATGTGGACAGATTTGCCTGCTTGCAACCACGTAAAAAAATGCTAAAATGTTGACAATGGCTTATGCAGAAATGCATACGGCAACTTTTCATATCAATGTTTTGTGTTTTTGTGACGTCTCCACATCTGTGGGACGTTTTTTTGTACCCTGACGGCTGTCAGGAGCCGTAACTACAACATTGACGCAGACACCTGCACGGCCTGCGCGGCACGATTTAATCAAATATTTCATAATGAACTATCTATTTACATCAGAATCTGTATCTGAGGGACATCCTGACAAGGTTGCCGACCAGATTTCAGATGCCATCCTCGATGAATTCCTCAGACAGGATCAGGAATCAAAAGTTGCCTGCGAGACATTCTGCAGCACAGGTCTCGTAGTTGTCGGTGGTGAAGTACGTGCAGAGCACGCTTACGTTGACATTCAGACCATCGTGCGTAATGTAATTAACCGTATCGGCTACAACAAGGCGGACTACATGTTCGACGGTAACTCTTGCGGTGTACTCTCTGCAATCCATGAACAGAGTGCAGATATTAACAGAGGTGTGGTTCGTACCGATCCTGAGGAGCAGGGTGCCGGTGACCAGGGAATGATGTTCGGCTATGCATGCCGTGACACTGAGGAGTACATGCCTCTCCCATTGGCCCTTTCTCATCTGACATTGACAGTCCTCGCCGATATCAGAAAGAACAATCTGAACCTGATGCCTTACCTCAGACCTGATGCAAAGTCACAGTTCACAATCGAGTACGACGAAGCCAATCATCCTGTCCGCGTCCATACTATAGTAGTATCTACCCAGCATGATGAGTTTGTAGCTCCTGAACTCGGAAAGATGTCATACAATGACGCTGTCAGCCAGTTCGGTCAGGCCAGAGTTGACCAGGCCATGCATGACAAGATCGAGAAGGATGTCCGTGAGATTCTTCTCCCTAAAGTGATTGCATCCCTTCCAGAGAAGACAGCAGCCCTCTTCCACGATGATTTCATTCTCCATGTAAACCCTACAGGAAAGTTCGTTATCGGCGGACCTCACGGTGACACAGGTCTCACAGGCCGCAAGATCATCGTTGATACCTACGGCGGACGTGGCGCACATGGTGGCGGAGCATTCTCAGGAAAGGATCCTTCAAAGGTTGACCGTTCAGCCGCCTATGCCGCACGTTACATCGCCAAGAACCTTGTCGCAGCAGGCGTTGCTGATGAAGTTCTCGTCCAGCTCGCTTACGCAATCGGTGTCGCAAGACCTGTCAGCGTTTTCGTAAATACCTATGGCACAGCAAAGAACGGCCTCAATGACGCAGTCATCGCCGAGAAGGTAAATCAGATTTTCGACCTCCGCCCTGCCAAGATTATCGAGAAGTTCCAACTCAAGAATCCTATCTATGAGCCGACTGCAAGTTACGGTCACGTGGGCCGCAAGCCTTACACCAAGGCTGTCAAGGTCATCCGTGACGGCAAGGAGGTCGAGAAGGTTCTCCAGTTCTTCGGATGGGAGCTGCTTGACTCAGTTCCTGCCGTAAAAGAGGCGTTCGGTCTTTAATGTCAATGCTGCTGTACGCCGGCGGAATTCCGTCGTCAGGAGAGCAACTCTGACAACATTTGCTGAAGGCGGTTCATGGAGACGTTACTATCTTCCGGGCCCGGCGGGACGACGCCACGGCAGAAAGCGTAAAGCATTGATAATCAGACACCATTTAAATAACGATGTGGATTCGCGGGCTTTTTTTGCCTGTAAATCCACATCGTTATTTATAATCTATTGATGTATAGTAAGTTACAAATCGGAGCGTGGCACCGTCCCGCCGTGGGACCTACCGGTCACGTGACAAACGCACAACCGTCCCGCCGTGGGGCCCTTTAGGGCAAATTGAAATATCCGCCAAGGTTACCAGTCCTCCAAAATGCGATCTGTTACAAATCAGAGCGTAGCCCGTCCCGCTGCGGTTTGTGTTGCTACACGTAACTGCGGAACCTACTCCCCTCTTTCCATCTCGCGCCTGAGGTCCTTCTCCTTGATGGACTGGCGCTTGTCATACTGCTTCTTACCACGCGCAAGAGCGATATTCAGCTTTGCATAGCCGTTCTCGGCCATAAAAAGACGCACAGCCACGATTGTAAGACCCTTCTCCTTTACCTTCTGCTGGAGATGAATCAGTTCACGCTTCTGGAGAAGCAGCTTACGGTCACGCAAGGGAGCATGCTGACCCCATGAGCCCCATGCATAAAGAGCGATATTGATACCACGGACATACAGCTGCCCTTTCTCGAAAAAACAGAACGCATCCGACATCGAAGCTCGTCCCGCCCGGATAGATTTGATCTCCGTTCCGACAAGCACAATACCGGCTGTATAAGTCTCGAGGAACTCGTAGTCGAACGAGGCCCTCTTGTTATTTATATTCACTCTGCTCTTCTTCTCTTTCGCCATAGCATAAAACTTTGGACGCAAATATAAGAATTTATCGCTAATTTTGCGGAATTAAAAATGCCTGTCAGACATGCCAATAAAAAACCCATATAGCAACACGATGATTGCAGACCTCCCGGATCCGGAGACAATCCGCCCCGAAGAAATCCTGCAAAGCTTTGAAAATAAAGACATTGACCTAATCTGCGTGCTCGGACCGACAGCTTCGGGAAAGACACGCTACGCCGTCGCGCTCGCAAGAGAACTGAACAGACTGAGAGGGGTCAATGCCAGTGAGGGTTCTGTCAATGCAGGTGCGGAAATCCTTTCCGGAGATTCCCGCCAGGTATATCGCGGCATGGACATCGGAACCGGAAAAGACCTGAGCGAATACGAAGAAATCCCGTATCACCTCATTGACATCGTCGATGCCGGAACCAAATTCGACCTTTACCAATACCAGAAGGCATTCGAAAAGGCATATAAGGACATCATTGACAGAGGCGGAATACCTATTCTCTGCGGCGGATCAGGACTCTATCTGGAGGCCGCAACATGCGGATACTCGATTCCTGACGTGCCGCAATCGCCTGAGCTGCGGGCCGAACTCGAAGCCAAAAGTACAGAAGAGCTCATATCAATGCTGGCAGGACTGAAGCCCCTGCACAACAAGACTGACATTGACACTCGCAAAAGGCTGATACGTGCGTTGGAAATCGCCATCTGGCAGAAAGACCATCAGGTGGAAAACACCTCTTATCTGCCGAAAAAGACATACTATATCGGCACATTGGTATCCAGAGAAGAACGAAACAGACGCATTGACGCACGCCTCGACGCGAGAATCGCAGAAGGCATGGCCGACGAAGTCAAAGGCTTGCTGGACAGCGGGATACCGGCAGAGAACCTGACATATTACGGATTGGAATACAAATTCGTCACACAATACGTCCTCGGAGTTCTGTCACTGGAAGAAATGAAGACACTGCTGGGCAACGCGATTCACCAGTTCGCCAAAAGGCAGATGACCTGGTTTCGCGGAATGGAACGCAAAGGAATCAAAATCCATTGGGTCGAGCCATAAACCGTATAACCATAAGCAACTGAATCCCTTGCAGACCTGCAGGGGATTTTATTTTTCCGACTTCGCAGCCATCTGGGACCCGATGCTTCCCGGCAGGAAACGCGGGGCCTCTTCAGCACGCCAATAAGCCGCATCAAATTCAGGATAGACGAACGGGCCGTCATGGTCAATGCAGAAGGCCATGTAATTAATATTGAATCCCTGTGAGAGGAAATTCTGCTCATAGAAAGTCTGGACCTCGAACAAGGCATCCACGGCAGCCTTGCCGCAGACAGACGAGAACTCGGAAGAATACAGGGAATCACGTCCTCCTTCCGAACGTCCCATTCCGTAAAGGTCTGATGTAGAAGCCAGTACATGAAGATTATTGGCAGCACAGACAGCCTTGGTATATTCATAAAGGAAGGTGCTGTCTGTCTTCAGATGCACGATTCCGCCCTTCTTGAGGAACTTGCGGTAACGGTCCAGGAACATCGGACTGGTAAGACGGCTGTTCTCACTCTTCATCTGAGGATCAGAGAACGTCAGCCAGATTTCAGAAATCTCGCCCGGAGCAAAGAAAGCCTCGATAAATTCAATGCGGGTACGCAGGAAAGCCACGTTAGGAAGATTGTTCTCGGTAGCGTATTTCGCACCCTTCCACAGTCTGGCACCCTTAATGTCCACACCTATGTAGTTCACCTCGGGATTACGCTCGGCAAGGGCTATGGTATATTCACCCTTTCCGCACCCAAGTTCCAGAACCACAGGACATTGCCTGCCGTGGAACATCTGTTCGCACCAATGCCCCTTGACAGAATGGTCCCTGAGATTCAATGGAGTCCATGACTCGTCTCCCTTCCTGTCCAACACCTCATCAGAAGCCGGCTGAAGCAAGCATCCGAAAGTCTCATTTTCATTGAATTTCTTAAGTTTTCCGTGTCCCATTTATCTGATTTGTTTGAGTTAGTCAATATTCTGCGCGGGAATCCTGTCAATTCTGATTCCAACGCCTGTCATTCCGTATTTTTTCAGAGAATCCTCAGGCACCTTTACATACATCTTCCACACACCTGCATTGACAGGAACAAGCCCCTGCGCGAACTCGGATGAAAGGATTTTGTCAAAATACGAGGAGTCTCTCATGTCTTTCCGGGCCAATGCCGCCCTTCCCTCGTACAAGCAACCGTCAGGCGACTCCCACGCCACCTGCATCGGCATTGACCTGAAAGAATTGAATTTCTTGTCAATGCTGGAGAACGCAGCTATCAGCGATATGTTGTAAGACGACAAAGAGTCCGACATGTCGGCTGTAAATTCATATCTCCCGTAAGCATCTCTGTCAGAAGTTCTTACAAACTCCTCTATATACGACGGACGGGAACACGACGACACTGCGCCGCACAATGCCGTCGTAAGAATCAATATATATTTCAGGCTAATTCTCATTCTGAGCGTTGCCGGAAGGTTTCTGAGGGCGAGGTCCGCGTCTGGAGCGTCCCTGCTGATTCTGCCTGTTGTCCTGCCTGTTCTGATTGCCCTCCTGAGCGCCATTGAACTGACGGCGTGGCCTTCCGTTGCGACGTCCGTCCTGCTGCTGGCGCTGCGGCCTGTCCTGGACATCAGCATTGACCTCAGGCTGCTGAGCCTCGGAATTTTCCTTCACCTTCGGCTTTGCCTGCGGCTTGTCGTTCTGGCGTCCGCGCTGCTGATTCTTGCGCTTCTTCCTGTTCGGCGCGTCGAATCTGGTGATGCTGTCATCGCCGACAGCAGTTATGAACTCAGGCATCTCCGGCTCCGGTTCGGTCTTGAGCGACTCAGGTTTGACACCGTTCCTGTTCATCTTGATAATCTCACGCACCTCTGACGCGGCCAGAGGGAAGAGGTTGGCCAGTGAACCCTTGTCATATGAGAAATACATGACTTCCTTCAGGATATCGGTCTTCATCAGGTAAGCAAGTCCGTCCTGGAACTCAAGCGGCTCGGAAACGCGTGGAATCCTCGACTGGGCATCCAGATAGGTGGCCACCTCGTAATTCAGACAACACTTCAGCTTACCGCACTGGCCTGCAAGCTTTTGCGGGTTCAATGAGAGGTCCTGGCAACGTGCCGCGGCCGTAGTTATGGACTTGAAATTCGTGATATAGTTGGCACAGCAGAGCTCACGTCCACATACCCCCAGGCCACCGATGAGGCCGGCTTCCTGACGTGCGCCTATCTGTTTCATTTCTATACGGATACGGAATTCCTCGGCAAAGACCTTGATGAGCTGACGGAAATCCACACGTCCGTCGGCGATGTAATAGAAAATCGCCTTGGTCCCGTCGCCCTGGAACTCCACGTCACCGATTTTCATATCCAGACCAAGATCGACTGCAATCTGACGCGAACGGATCATCGTCTCCTGCTCACGCGCAATCGCCTCCTGCCACTTTTCAATGTCAAGAGATTTCGCCTTGCGGTAAATCTTCTTGAACTCAGTGTGCTCAGGGTCAATGCCTTTGCACCTCATCTGCCTGCCGACTACAGGGCCTTCAAGGGTGACGATTCCCAAGTCGTGGCCGCTCTGCGCCTCGACAATCACAAGGTCGCCCATCTTAATGCTCTGTCCAGAGGCATTGATATAGATTCCCTTTCGGGTGTTCTTGAAACGCACCTCGAAAAGTTCGGAATACTGGCCCTGGGAAATGCCGCTAAGCCAGTTATAGTCTTCAAGTTTGCAACAGCCCCTCCTGTAGGTGCAGTTCAGATCGTCGTTGGCATCACGAGTCACCGTACATCCGCGGTTGCAGTCAAACTGTATATTTTCGTTATTATCCATCTGTCGGTTATATTTAAAGGCACCAGAGGCACCGTTCTATGAAATTCAACTAACAAAAAGTCTATTGACCAAGTTCGTGAAAATTATCTTCTGGTTCACATTCCTGACCAGCAGAGCATTAGCCCTATTCAATGCCGAAAGTGCTCTGTTACAGAACATTGGCCCGCATTTTCCGGCGGTTTCCTTGAAGAACTGCCTGTCTGACGGGCGGATGCCGGAGATCTCCTGCATATTCTTCTGGACCATAAAAATCTTTCTCACACAATCCCCGGCGAATTTGCAGAAGGCCTTCTGCTTTTCCTTCGAATCCAGAGCTACCATCATCTCTCCTGCGTCAAGTGCCCCGAGATAATCCCTTCCTGTGACCGCGTCCATCAAGTTCATGAACAAATCCATCATCTCGACATTGTCATCGTGCTCCGCAAGACTTCTGATGGCCACGCCAATGCTGCCGGACGCGAATTCCGCCGCATACCCGGCCGCTTCATTATCAATGCCGGTCCACCTTGGAAGTGCAGCCGCGATTTCCTGTTTCCCGGCAGGCATCACCCTTATGAGCTGACATCTCGAACTGATGGTCTTCAGAACTCTTTCCGGATGATGTGTAACCATCATGAACAATGTCTTCTCAGAAGGCTCCTCAATGATTTTAAGCAGCCTGTTGGATGCTTCTGCATTCATTTTCTCAGGCAGCCATATCACCACGGCGCGATAACCGTCCGAGAATGAAGCCAATGACAAATAATTCAGAATGTTCTTGGCATCTGCCACAGAAATGGATGACGCCTTCTTGTCGATTTCAAGAGACTCATACAGTTCACTTTCCAAAAAGAATGGATTCCTTATGAAAAGTTCCCTCCACCCAGACAGATATGTCTCTGACGTAACTTTCTCACCTGCAACAGGATAAACAAAATGCAGATCCGGATATATGAGTTTGGAAATCTGATTGCACGAAGGACAAGTCCCGCAAGAATCGCCGTCATGTTTCGAACGGCAGTTCAGATACTGAAGAAAAGCCACCACAAGAGCAAGGGCCCCGCAACCTTCATTTTCATGGAACATCATGGCATGAGGCACCCTGCCGCTGTCAGCCATCCTGACCAGAGCCGCCTTGACCTCATCATTTCCTATGATATCCGAAAACTTCACGATTTCCTGTCCGCTGTAAATTCTGCAATGTCCGCCAATTTGTCCGCATCTTCGGACTTTCCGAGAGGCCTCAATGATAATTTGGCCCTTTCCACATATTCGTAGAGCCTCTTCCTGGCATATTCCAATCCTCCGTTACGATGAACGAACTCCACTATTTCCTTCTGCCACTCAGGATGCTCATCTATACGGCAAACCTTCCTTCTGATATCCTTGGCTTCCTCTTCAGACGCATTTTTCAATGCACCGAGAAGCGGAAGGGTAATCTTCTTTTCCTTGAGATCCAGACCCACAGGCTTTCCGGTATCAGGATTCTCCTCGTAATCGAAAATGTCATCCCTGATCTGGAATGCTATGCCCAGATACTCCGCATACGACTTCACCGCCTTCATCTTCTCCGCACTCGCGCTGACTGAAATTGCAGCCGACTCGGCAGAGGTCACGAACAGCGAAGCCGTCTTATTGAAAATTATCCTGTAATAATCATTCTCCGCAGTGTCGCCGAGGTCGGCCTTCTGCAACTGAAGTATCTCACCCTCAGCCAGATCCGCCAATGTCCTGGAGAAAACCTTGATAACTTCGGAAGAAGAAGTCTTGTTCACAAGCACATTGTCAATGGCTTTCACCAGCCAGTAGTCTCCCAGCAGAACTGATGCGCGGCCGCCCAGCAAAGACATCACGGTAGGCCTGCCCCTGCGTGTCGGGCTGTCATCGGCCACATCATCGTGAAGTAGTGTAGCATTGTGGAGAAGTTCTGTCGCCACGGCATAGTGAATCGTATCCTCAGTGACAAATCCGCCGGAACAGGCCCTTGCGGCAAGAAGCGCCAACACCGGGCGCAACTGCTTACCGGAATGTTCCAACAATGACATGTTCGTCTTGTCAAGCAACTGGATATCACTTGACAACGAGGTCCGCATCAATGCATTTACACGTGCAAGATCCTTCTCCAGATATTGTTTTATGCTGCAATAATCCATTTTATCCTAACATTGAAACAAGTTCCTCCACCGTAGCAGGGAACCTGACCAGCCCAAGCGTCGATTTGTCCATCATGCCGGTTCCGACATAGAAGTCCAGAAGTTCCTTGAACTTGTCATAAAATCCGTCAATATTGAGTGCGAAAATCTGTCCGTGATATTGTTTGAGTTTGGCCAATGCCAGTGTCTCGACGAGTTCATCCAGTGTTCCTATGCCTCCCGGGAGAGCCACGGCAACACAGGTCCCTTCCCTCATCTTCTCCTTGCGTTCTGACATTGTCTCAGTCCAGACGACCTCAGACAGACCATCATAGACGAACTCGTCCATGAATTTGGGGATGATTCCGATATGCTTTCCGCCGCACTCCGACACCGTTCTGGACACCACGCCCATAGTACCTTTCACGGTACCTCCGGACACCACGGTATATTTACCCGCAATACTGCGGACGAATTGCTCCGCCGCAGTATTGTATTTCTGATCAATGCCGGCACTCGCCGAGCAGAATATGACCAATTTCTTTTCAGCTCCCATATGGTACTAGAACATGAATCCGAGCGTAAATGTCACGCCGTTGAAGTTTCTGCCGTCCTTGAAGACATCCTTGACAGTCTTGCCGACGTCATTCATTGTACCGCTTTCAGAATAGAGAGAACCGAAGTTCCAGAAATATTTCACCGAGAACTGAATCTTCCAGATGTCGATACCGCCACCGAGTCCGAGACCGTATTCCCAACGGGCCATTCCCGAACCCTTGAATGTGGTGGATTTCACTGGAGATACTCCCTCTTGCGATTTCTTGGCCTTCGCATAAAGACCATAGCCGACAAACGGTTCAGCGAACACATATGGCCTGAACGCCACAAGGTCCGGTCCCCACTGCAACTGGACAGGAATCTCGAGATAACCTGCCTTGGCATCCAGCTTGAACTTTTCAGGACCTATATCGCTCAATTTGGTACCTTTGGTCTGATAAAACACGGACGGCTGCACAGCAAAACCGAACGCAATCGGAAGCTGAGCGGTCAATCCCACCTGATATCTTCCGATAGAATTTGCATCCACGTTCTTCGCATTTGAAGAAGAAGATGTAACACCGACGGCAATACCTGCCCTCGCCCTGTTCCTGTCTCCGGCCGAAGCCCCGACAGTAACCGTCAATGCTGCTGCGACAGCAGCAACCGACATCAATATCTTTCGGAACATAATATCAATGATTTTAAAGAAGTGAATCGATTCTGGATGTGATGTCAGATTTAGGGACTGCACCTACGAGTCTGTCTTTCATCTGGCCATCCTTGAAGAAAAGGAGAGTCGGAATGCTTCTGATTCCGAACTGAGCTGCAATCTCTTCACAATCATCGACATTGCACTTCGCCACAATGGCTTTGCCCTCATATTCGGAAGCGACTTCCTCAACAGTCGGAGCAAGAGCACGGCAAGGGCCGCACCATGTTGCCCAAAAATCCACAACTACCGGAACAGAACCGGAAATGATATCTGAGAAATTCTCGTTTGTTATAACTTGTGCCATAGTTCTATAGTTTTTAATCAATTTACAAACATACAAAATTTTATTGGTTTGTCCGAACCTTTGACGGAACCTTTGTCGGTATTAAAACAAATAGTCTCCGCAGCGGCAGGTACAAGCCCGACCACACGAAGACTAATTGATTATAAGCTGCCCAGTTCCGCACATGCAAAACTTGAGCCGACAATTTGCCGAATAATGCTAGAATGCCTGCTCTGCATTCCAGACGAAGGCGCGGAGACCGAGATCTTTAGTCTCCTCATCCTTTGCCTTGAGGTCAGCCAGGACAGGCTGGACCTTGTCATCTTCCACAAATGCAAGAATAGCATGATTCTGAACCGGCCACGCATGGTTGCCATAATGAGGCTCACCATCTACAGAGCCGCGTCCGTCTATATCCTGCCAGCGGGTAAAACCCCTCTGACCGTGAGCATCAAGCACTTCCACGATTTCCTCGTTGTACGCCTGATTATATGCTATGAATATTGCTTTCATACTATCAAATTTTTATGCCTTAAGTGCGGCAGCTTCCGCAGCTTTCTTGGCAAGTTTCTTCTGCTTGCGCTTCTCCTGTCTGGTTGCGAATACGCAATAGATTGTAGGAATAAGTATAAGTGTTACAACTGTTGAGATGGAAAGACCCCAAGCCACTGTAATACCGAGTGATTTCCACATCTCCGAACCCTCACCTGTACCGATAGCCATAGGAATCATACCGAGCACGGTAGTAAGTGTAGTCATGAGGATAGGACGCAGACGGCTACGTGCTGCAGCCACTGCTGCATCCAGGATACCCATTCCCCTTTCACGGAGAAGGATGAGGTAGTCAATCAGCACAATACCGTTCTTCACCACGATACCGATAAGAATCATGATACCAATCATCGCCATCACGCCGAGTGCAGTATTTGTAAGCCACAGGCCGAGTATCACACCTACGAATGCGAAAGGCACTGAGAACATGATGACAAACGGACTCATGAATGACTCGAACTGGGACGCCATCACCATGTAAACCAAGATGATAATCAATACCATAAGGGTAATGAGGTCTGAGAACATATCTTTCTGGTCCTCATAGTCTCCGGCAATGACGGCACTGAGTTCTGAAGGAATGTCAGTATCATTGATAATCTGCTGTGCGGCAGTAACACCATCACTCATCGCATGTGAACCTTCGATGACGCCTGTAACGGTAATCATACGCTGTCTGTTCTTACGCTCGATGGTAGGAGGGACTTCTGTCTCGATTACCTTTCCGAGGTCCTTGATGCGGATTCCGTTTCCGGCAGCATTGTAGATGATGATATTCTCAATATCTTCAACGCTTGTCCTGTAGCCCTTGTCATAACGGACACGGATATCATACTCCTCACCGTCCTCTCTATAGTAAGAACCTACTGAAC
>FR890610.1:49378-52041 GCA_000435075.1 Bacteroides sp. CAG:770
TGACCCGCTCATCGCAGCGCTCACTGCAGCGGCAGCTGAGGTAGAGTTCAATCCATTGGCAGCAAGCTTGACTCTGTCGAAATCCACCTGATACTCAGGAGTGTACTGGTCACGGCTGAGTGTTACCTGAGCGAATGCAGGATCTGCAGCCATCTTGCTGCGTAGTTCATTGGCGATACGGTCGGTAGTCTGGAAGTCATAGCCGTAAATCTCGACTGCGACAGAGGCTGCGCCTCCCATTCCGCCCATACCTTCAGTTACGGTTCCCTTATGGATTTCAGGATATTCCTTGAGGTCAGCACGGATAATGTCAGCGATTTCACTTGCAGAACGCTCACGGTTCTCCATACTTCCAAGGTTGATATTCATCGATATGATGTTCGAACCGTTGGTCTGCATACTTGCGAACGCATTGTCAGAATCGGCCTGACCGAATGTGTAGCTGCAAATCTTGATTTCAGGGACTTCCTCACGGACTCTATTGTAGAAGTTTCTTGCGAACTCACCTGTAACCTCCTGAGATGTACCTGCATTGAGTTCGATGGAAACTGTCAGACGGCCCTGGTCAGCATGTGGGAAGTACTCTGTCTTGAGGCTTGGGCCAAGCAAGAGAACCACAGCCATGAAGATGCCGAACGCACCGAAGATGACGGTCTTTCTGTTTCGCACTGCCCAGTTGATGACCCTTGCATATCCATCTGAAATGGCATTGAGACCCTTGTCGATAGGGGTGAACAGAATATCGTGAATTTTGTTCTTCTTCCTTCCGGCACGAAGCATCCTTGAGCAAAGCATAGGCACAAGGCAAAGCGCACCGCAGGTAGAGACAATCATAATGATGCTGACAATCCACCCGAGCTGACGGAACATGATACCTGACATGCCGGAGATAAGTGTAAGAGGCAGGAACACGCAGAGCATTGTCAATGTTGAAGCAATGATGGAGATACCCACTTCTTCAGTACCATGGACGGCAGCCTCCTTCGGCTTCTCTCCCCTTTCAATGTGGGTCGTGATGTTCTCAAGTGCCACAATGGAGTCATCGACCACCATACCGATTGCAATGGACAGCGCTGACATTGATATGATATTCAATGTATTACCTGTTGCGAACAGATAAACCAGCGAAGCCATGAGTGAGATAGGGATGGAAAGGATGATGATGAATGTCGCTCTCCATCTTCCGAGGAACACATATACCACGAGCATGACGACCAGGAACGTGATAATGATGGTTTCCTTCAGGGAGTTGATACTGTTGATGATATTGTCGGAACTGTCAATGACAGTCGCGATATGGATATCGGAAGGAAGCGTCGGCTCAATGTCCTTCAGTTCCTCGAATACACCTTTGATGACATTTACGGTATTGGAACCTGTCTGTTTCTGGATGACAATCTGGGCGGAACGCCTGCCGTTGGTCACAGCCTGCTGCTCCTTCTCTTCCTGACCGTCAATGATGGTAGCCACATCCCTGAGATAGACCGCATTGCCATCCTTGTAGGAAAGCACCACGTCCAGAAGTTCCGACGGGTCCTTGAACTCTTTCTGGATACGGAGAGAGAATGACTCTGAACCGATATCAATTGTTCCGGAAGGGATGTTACGGTTTTCGTATGTGATGATGCTGGATACGGTAGCGATTGAAAGCCCGTAAGCCTGAAGCTTGTTAGGGTCACAATATACCTGAATCTCACGTGTAGGAGCACCTGTCACAGACACTGTACCTACACCCTTCACTCTGGAGAGCGGAGTTGTCACCTTATCATCGAGAATCTTGTCCAGTCCCGGAAGACTCTCCTCAGCAGTAGCTGAAAGGATGAGGATAGGCATATCATCCGCACTGAACTTGAAGATGATAGGTGTAGTAGCCTGATCCGGCAATGAGGAGCTGATCATGTCCAGTTTGTCCCGGACATTGTTGGTCGCCTCCTCGATATTGACGCCATAGTTAAACTCGAGAGTAATGATGGAAATGTTCTCCTTTGACTTGGAGGTCATATCCTTAAGGTCTTCCACACCATTCAATCCGTTCTCCAGGACCTTGGTGAGGTTTGTCTCTATATCAGCCGCACTGGCACCCGGATAGGACGACATCACGAGGATGACGTTCGCATCGAAGTCCGGATACTGGGCTATGGATGTCTTCATGAACGAGAATATACCGAAGATTGCAAAGGCAATGAAAACCAATGCAGTCGTTACCGGTTTATTCACCGCTGTTCTATATATGCTCATAGAATTCTTACGTTAAATTGTTCCGGCCCGGAATTATTCCTGGACATTTACTTTGCTGCCGTTCTTGAGGCTTGACTGACCCTTGACAACGATCTTGTCACCTTCAGCGATGCCTGAAAGAATCTCATATTCAGTACCGAAGTGACGGCCGAGTGTCACGACTGACTCCTTTACGGTATTGTCTGACTGAAGCACGAATACAGTTCTGACACCTGAGCCCTGCTGTTTTACGATGCAGTCGTCAGGAACGGCAATATTGTGATTTGTACCGAAGTTGATGTTCACTCTGGTGTACATACCAGGTCTGAGCACTCTGTCCGCATTGGCAACATTGACCTCAACAGTGAAGGTGTGGGTTGCGGCATCGATGGTAGGATAGATTCTGGCGATGCGGCCGGTGAATGTCTTTCCGGGAAGAGCGTCCG
>FR890610.1:52065-73148 GCA_000435075.1 Bacteroides sp. CAG:770
GGGAAGAGCGTCCGCTGTCAATGTTACGGCGTCGTTCCTCTTCACCTTGGTATAGTCAGCCTCTGAAACGCCTACGAAGAGTTTTACCGGGGTAATCTGCTCCACTACATAGATAGGGCTTCCGCCGTACATATCTCCCTTGTCATAGTTTCTTGCAGTAATGACGCCTGAAACAGGTGAACGGAGAATCGTGTTCTCGAGCAGGTTAGCATACTGGCTGCGTGTCACGTTGTATTTCAGCTCCATAGCATCGAAATCTGACTTTGACACACCGCCCTGCTCATAAAGCTTCTTGAGACGGCTGAACTCGAGAGAGTCATTGGCCAAAGAAAGCTTTGACTGGTTCAGGCTGACATCGTCCATCTTGGCTACGATCTGGCCTGCCTTTACGAAATCTCCTACTTCCACATATATCTTCTGGATTCTGGACGGGCTCTGAGGTGCAATGTTGTTTTTCGCATAAGCCTCTACTGTAGAGGAATATACACCGGACTGAGGAACATCCTTTGACTGTGCCGCCATCACTCTGACATTGACAAGTCTTTCCTCTGCAGGCTGCTGCTCAGCGGTCTTTGTGCTGCTGTTTCCGCAACTTGCTGCCATCACAGCGGCAGCTGCGTAAATAATAGTTTTGAAGTTCATATCTATATTGTCTTTTTATCGATTATTAAGATCCACATTGCCGTTGTCATCTATAAAATCATGTCCGAGAATCTGCTCGAGATTTGACTTTGCGACAACATAATCATAAATGCTCTGCGAAACAGCGAGCTTGGACTGTGTAAGAGCGAGCTGTGCATCATTGAGCTCGGTGATGGTGCTGCGTCCTACATTGTAAGACTGTGTGGCGATATTGTATGCCTTCTGGGCTGTCTCCACACCATCCTCGGCAGCTGCAAGACTCTTCAGCTTAGTCTCCATAGTATTGAGATACTGACGGATAGCGATTTTCAGCTGGCGCTCGGTATCAGTTGCCTGGATTGCAAGTTCTGAAGCCTGGACCTTGGCCTGACGCACGTCATTGTAACGCTTTCCGCCTGAGAAAATAGGAATGTTAAGGCTCAGTCCCACATAAGAATATGGAGTCCACTTGTAATCGCTGAACTTGAAGTCATTGGTCATCGCGTTCATACTGTAGGAGAAGGTCAATGCCAATGAAGGGATGTATGCAAATTTCTGCATCTTCACTGTCTCAGCGAGCTGCTCAGCCTGAATTGCGAGCTGACGCATTGTCGTATTGTAGTCAAGTGACAGAGCGTCAGAGTTATAGGTGTCAGATACCATTGAATCAGAATAGTCACTGATGGCACCTGCCACGTCGATGTCCTGATCGAGATCCACACCCATCACAGCCTTGAGTTGCCACAAAGCGAGAATCACTGAACTTTCAGCATTATAGACATTAGGAATAGCATTGGCAACTGTAGCCTTAGCTCTGGTATAGTCCAGTTCAGAAGCCTTCTGCGCATTATAACGCATCTGTGTCTGCTCGAAGTTCTTTACAGCATTGTCATAGACATCCTTATATACATTGAGGGCCTCCTTGGCGAAAAGAACAGCATAGTAAGACTGTTTTACCTGTGTAACCATGTCAAGTCTTGATGAACGAGCCTTCT
Organism: Bacteroides sp. CAG:770; assembly: GCA_000435075.1. GTDB lineage: Bacteria > Bacteroidota > Bacteroidia > Bacteroidales > UBA932 > Cryptobacteroides. Next base: position 53,682 of record FR890610.1, read on the forward strand.
CTACTGCAAGTTCCACGTTCTGGCCGGAAATCTTGAGACTTTTCCAAAGCTGGGCATTGACAAGAGGCATTGATGCTGAAACACCTACGTTATATGTGTTCCAACGGCCGACCTCGATTCCGCCGCCGCTTGGCATGCTTGGCATTGATGAGGAACCTGCATCGGAGCCGTCAGAACCGGTCGAACCGTCAGTTCCTGTAGAACCGCTTCCTGTTCCGTCTCCTTTGGATGAACCACCCATAAATTTGCTCATGTCCATATCCATATACATCACCTGCTTCTTGATCGTCCTCATAAACGAACCGGTAATGTCAATCTGTGGGAAGAGAGAAGCATACGTACCTTTCTTCGCATATCCTATGCGCTCTATCTCCTTGTCAGCCACCCTGACTGAGGCGTTTTCACTCAACGCAATTTTCAGCGCGTCGTCCAATGTGATGACCGTTCTGGTCTGGGAGCTGTCCGCCTCCTGCGCCACGGCATTCAGGGACATCATCACCGAGGCTGCAACCAGCAGAAATCTCGGAAAGATTTTCTTCATAATATTAACTCTTAATTATATATTTGTCTTGTCATGTATAATCAACGGCGCTCTCCGGTGCAAAAACTGCACCAGAAAAGGGTAAAAAATAGCATAATTTACACAAGAAATTACCTATTTTACCCCTAAAAGGATAAAATCACAAGATGTTGAAATATCGGACGTTGCGAAATCAGCGATTTACAGGCTTGGCATAGTGAGTCTGCGACTTAGCAACTTTCTCCTTTTCAGTATGAACGACAGCAGCAGGCTGTTTCCTGACATATGCATAAACCAGGAATCCGATACCGAGAAGTACGAACGGGATACTCAGAATCTGGCCCATATTGAGGACCATATTGTTTTCGAAAGCCACCTGTGGCTCCTTGATGAATTCAATGATGAACCTCATGCCGAAGCATACGATAAAGAAGATGCCGATGAACGTTCCCCTGTAAACCTTGTTCAGTCTGAACTTGTAAAGACAGATAAGTCCAATGCCGAGAATAAGGTAGGTCAATGCTTCGTACAGCTGTGTAGGATGCTTAGGTTCCGTCTCGCCCCTGAGGTCGAAAATAAAGCCCCAAGGAAGTGATGTCACATCACCATATATCTCCGAATTCATGAGATTTCCCAGACGTATGAATGTGGCGGCGAATGCCACGGCGATGCACAGATGGTCGAGCAGCCATACGAAATCGAATCCGTTTTTCTTTCCGTAATGATTTGCATACCAGAGCATTGCAAAGAACAGTACTATCGTACCTCCATGACTGGCGAGACCTCCCTTCCATGGCATGAATATCTCCAGAAAGCCCTGCCAACTGCCGAAATAATACTCCGGCTGATAAAAGATGCAGTGTCCAAGCCTTGCTCCGACTATAGTTCCTATCAGCAGTGTATAAAGAAGCGAATCCAGAAGGTCCTCAGAAACGCCCTCCCTACGGAAAAACCATCTGAAGATGAACCATCCCAGGATAAAACCGGAGACAAAAAGAATAGAGTACCATCTCAGACCGAAAGCGCCGATTTGGAAAATGACCGGATTCACGTTCCAGTGAATGAACAAAAGCTCGAACATACGTATATCATTTGGCCGGCGACCTCATCTGTCGCCCGTGTTAACATACAAATTTACGTATTTTCCGACAATTGTCATCATCCCACAGGAGAAAGTCAATGCCAAAGTACATGTCAATGCCGGTGTATCGTCCCATGCGGGACGAAAAAACCCGCGCATTTCCTGCGCGGGCCGATTATTTCGTAAAGGGTTTCAGGTCAATGACATTGACCATACCCCTCGTCTTTTCGGAAAATTATTCCTGAAGAGCGGCTGCAACACCTGGGAGAACCTTTCCCTCGATAGCCTCGAGAAGGGCGCCACCACCTGTTGAGATGTAAGAAACCTTGTCGGTAAGACCGAACTTGGTGCAGCATGCTACTGAATCACCACCACCGATGAGTGAGAATGCGCCTTCTGCTGTAGCCTCAGCGATAGCCTCGCCGATAGCCCTTGAACCTGCGCAGAACTCATCGCACTCGAATACGCCTGCAGGGCCGTTCCAGAGAATTGTCTTGCAGCCTTTGATAGCGTCAGCGAAAAGCTTCTGAGCCTCAGGACCTGCATCTACACCCTCGAAACCTGCAGGAATGTCATTTGCCTTTGCAACCTTGAACTCTGCACCTGGCTTGAGAGACATTGTAGCGAAATCGAGACCGTTGGTAACGACAGCGTCCGGAGCCATGATAAGCTCTACGCCATTCTCCTTAGCCTTCTTCTCCACGTCGAGAGCTACATCGAGTTTATCCATCTCTACGATAGAATCACCGATCTCTCCACCGTGTGCCTTAGCGAATGTATATGTCATACCGCCGCAGAGGATGAGCTTGTCAACCTTGCCGAGGAGGTTCTCGATGATACCGATCTTGGTAGAAACCTTAGAACCGCCCATGATGGCGATGAAAGGACGTTTGATATTGCTGAGAACGTTATCTACAGCCTTTACTTCCTTCTCCATGAGGAGGCCGAGCATACGGTCCTCAGGTTTGAAGTAGTCAGCGATGACAGCGGTAGAAGCGTGCTTGCGGTGAGCTGTACCGAATGCATCCATAACCCAGCAGTCAGCGTAAGAAGCAAGCTTCTTTGCGAACTCCTTCTGAGAAGCCTTCATAGCTTTCTTAGCCTCTTCGTATGCAGGATCTTCCTTGTCAATTCCTACTGGCTTTCCTTCCTCTTCAGGATAGAAACGGAGGTTTTCGAGAAGAAGAACCTCACCTGGCTTGAGGGCAGCAGCCTGCTCGTCAGCCTTCTGGCAGTCAGAAGCGAACTGTACCGGAACACCGAGTTCCTTGCTTACTGTATCTACAATCTGTGAAAGAGAAAGTTCAGGTTTTACTTTTCCCTTAGGCTTGCCCATGTGGGACATGATGATGAGTGAGCCGCCTTTTTCAAGAATAAGTTTGAGAGTTGGCAGTGCACCGCGGATACGGGTGTCATCTGTAATCTTGCCGTCCTGGATAGGAACGTTGAAATCGACTCTCACAATAGCTTTCTTACCTTTGAAGTCGTAAGAATTGATGTTTGATGCCATATTTGTAATATTGTTAGTTATAACTTTCGTTTTATGAACGGGATTGCCTCCGGGAGGACATCCGCTGCAAATCTCGTACTAAACCGGAAACCGGCTCAATTATTCTGCAAATTTAGTTCAAGTTTCGCAAGTCTCCAAGTTCTGACCATGAAACAGTTGTATCTCAGGCAAATATATTTAAAACTATTTTTCTCCGCTGTACATTCTGCAGATTCCGAGAGTAAAAGCCTTGTGTCTCACATTCCGGAACCCGCACCCGCGCAGAGTTCCCATGAATTCTTTCTTGCCTGGGAAATTAAGGACAGATGCAGGCAAATATTTGTACGCCGCCTTGTCTCCGGACACCTTTCCGCCGATAAGTGGCAGAATATGAAGAAAATACAGATTGACGAACCAGCGTATCACAGCATTGGAAGGCACTGACAGTTCCAGAATGACGAGTTCGCCACCAGGTCTGAGCACACGCAGCATTTCCTTAAGCCCCTTTTCCCTATCTTCGAAATTACGGACGCCGAACGCGACTGTCACCCTGTCGAAAGAGCCGTCCGCGAAACGCAGATTCTCGCAATCACCGGTTTCGTAAGAAATCATCTTTTCCAGCCCCTCAGCCTTGACCTTCTCCCCCATAATCTTGAGCATTCCCTCCGAAAGGTCCAAGCCAGTCACATGTCCGGGCCAAAAGCCGCCGGTATGCGCGCCATGCGCACTTATCGGATTCCCAGAAGTGTTTTCATCAATGCCAGACCGCGTTTCACCCTTGCAGGCAGACGCCCTGCGAAGCATTTCGCGTGCAATCGCAATCGAGAAATCACCGGTTCCGCAAGCGATATCCAGGATATGAAGACCTCCGGTTTCGCTGTCTCCCCCTGCCACCATCGCGCGTTCCGCACGGTCAGGCTTAAAGATATATTTCAATGCCCTTTTACGCCATGTCTTGTCTATGTCAAGTGACATGATATGGTTCAGCTTGTCATACTCCGGGGCAATGTTGTCGAACATATTCTGGATATTGTCTTTCTTCGGCATAATCTTATCGTCTAAGTCTTACTACTATACTGAGAGGCAGCACTTTACCGAAACGGTCACGCAGTGCAAGCTCTCCAGATTCCAATTCATAATCAGAGCATTTTCCCGGAACCACAGACGATACCCGTCCTCCACGGAGAGCCGCCTTCACGGAGTCCGCCGTAGTAGGTTCCGTACTGAAGAATCCAGGTTCCTGCAGGCAGAAAGCCTCACGTACTACGGTCTCCCCCATCATCGGAGAGAAACCATTGGAATATAGGTTGAGAACAAGAAAACTGTTCTCCGGCGCCAGAATGGCATTGACAGTCTTCATCATTTCGAAAAGACACTCGTCCAGCTTCCATTTCTCGCCGTCGGTTCCGTGTCCGTATGCAGGCGGATCCAGGATGATTCCCTGATAGACGTTGCCGCGCTTAGCTTCTCTCTTCGCGAATTTCATCGCGTCCTCCACGACCCATCTGATTCCGTCCAGACCGCTCGCGTCCATGTTGCCGTGCGCCCACGTAACTACCTGACGCACAGAGTCAAGATGCGTAACCTCTGCGCCTGCTGCCCTTGCCGCCAATGATGCGCCTCCCGTATATGCGAACAGGTTCAGCACCTTCGGCCTGCCGTCAGAAGTCTGCCCGGCAGCCTTTCTCTGCTCCTCTGTCAATGACTGTGTCTTGTCCAGAGCCACAAGTTCAGATGTATTCTTGAATATATAATCCCAGTTGGGAGCCTGCTCCGGGAAAACGCCGACATGCTTGAACGAAGTCAGTCCGAGCCTCAACGAGAAATCAAGACCTTTCTGCTCCCCACGATATTTGATATACCACTGGTCATCAGTACGTTTCAATCTTTCCCACGTACCGCTGTCCTCTTTGCCGGCCTTAGAGAAACCGGCACCCGGACGAAAACGCGTATGAGCCATACGCTCCCATTCGCCGAATGACATTGACCTGCCCCACAAAGCCTTAGGCTCCGGCCTCACCATGTAATAGTTGCCGAATCTTTCGAGTTTCTCGCCTTCTCCGGAATCGACCAGTTCATAGTCTTTCCAGAATGTTCCGGGATATTGTACCATTTGTTGTTCAGATTAAATCAGATCTATAAAGTTGCGAGGCTCTTTCTGACGGCAGACTCAACGGCGGACTGAAGCTCTTCCCTTCTGGATTCGTCCTCAACCTTGGCAAGGACCGGGGCGATGAACGAAATCATCTGAAGGACACGGGCCTCATTCTCAGGAATTCCGCGGGAACGCATATAGAACTGCTCATCCTCATTTAGCTGGCCTACAGTGGCTCCATGCGAGCACTTCACATCGTCAGCATAGATTTCCAGCTGCGGCTTGGCCTCAGCCCTGGCACCCTCTGAAATAACGAGATTATGATTCGTCTGATATGCCTCTGTCTTCTGGGCATCAGGAGCCACGACTATCTTTCCATAAAATTTGACATTGGACTTTCCGGCCGCAATACCATTGAAAAGCTGGTACGAAGTACATGAAGGGACCTTGTGACGGACCTCCGTGCGTATCTGCACCTTCTCCTCTCCGCCACAGAGATAAAGTCCGGAAACATTGACATCAGCCCCCTCGCCGATTATATCCACCGCAAGGGGAAGGTCAATGCTGGTGCCAGGCATCACAAGTGTCACGACATTGACCTTGGCCCCGGCTCCGACAATTATATTTTCGAAAGGAAGTTCTGTCAATGCAGAGTCGCCCCCCAGTACATATACCTTGTCAAACACCTCACCATCAGCCACCTCCAGCGTTTTCCCGTTTCTGACCAGAGGAAGTTCGACATAATGTCCGGAGTCATGTTTCGGAGAAGGGTCGAGCCTCCTGGAGATGCTCACCTCCGGCTCATTCAGGCATTTCTCCAAAGCCTTGTCATCATTGATACCCATAACAGCCTCCCTAGAAAATGTCGTAACCTTTCTCCTCGATTTCATCTACAAGCTCCCTACCGGCAGTAGCGACAATCTTTCCGTCCTTGAGGACGTGCACAATATCAGGAACTATATAGTCCAGCAATCTCTTGTAGTGAGTGATCACAATCGCTGATTTCTCAGGAGTATGCAGAGAACGCACACCCTCTGCGACGATTCTGAGCGCATCCACATCAAGTCCGCTGTCCGTCTCGTCAAGAATAGACAAAGTCGGGTCGAGCATAGCCATCTGGAAAATCTCGTTACGCTTCTTTTCACCACCGGAAAAACCGACATTGACCTCTCTCTTCGCAAACTCGGAACGCATCTGGACGAATGCCATCTTCTCCCTCATAAGTTTCAGGAAATCACCGGCTTTCATCGGATCGAGCCCCTCCGCCTTTCTCTTGGCATTGACAGCGGTCTTCATGAAATTCGTGATGGTGACGCCAGGAATCTCGATAGGATACTGGAACGACATGAAGATTCCTGCCCAAGAACGCTCCTCAGGAGACATTGCGAGCAGATCCTTGCCCATGAAGTTTATGCTACCCTCGGTAACTGTATAAAGCGGCTTTCCGGTAAGCACGCTTGACAGTGTACTCTTTCCGGCGCCGTTCGGTCCCATGACAGCATGAATTTCACCCTTCCTGATGGTCAGGTCAATGCCTTTCAATATCTCCTTCTCGCCTACTGATGCATGAAGACCTTTGATTTCCAATAATATATCGTTTGCCATATTCAGTAGTTTTTATCGCATTGCAAAGATACAACATATTTGGAAATGATTTATGCCAACTATTTACTATATTTGCCAAACGAACATCAAAGGGGTGCCGATGCATCAGGCCGTACCAAGACGGCGCATGCGGGAAGAAGGCTGAGATTATACCCTCAAACCTGACGCAGACAATGCTGCCGCAGGAATTGATCTCAATGTTATCCGCATTCGGCCGGATAATTTCCCCCTCCCAATGATGTCTGCCATATAAAATTGACAATTCAAACACTAAAAATTATGGGATATCAGGCATTTGACCAATACGCATCAGAGTACGATGCATGGTTTATGGAAAACACCAACGTCCTTGAAACCGAGCTCCGGCTCGTGGCTTCCTGTCTGAAAGATTCAGGCAAAATTCTTTCTATCGGATGCGGCAGCGCATTGTTCGAGAAACTTCTTGCAGACCGTTACGACATCAGGATCGAACACGGAATCGAGCCGGCTGAAGGAATGGCGGCAATTGCAAGAAAACGCGGATTCGATGTGGAAATCAATACGGCCGAAGAAGCCGATTACGGCGAAAACCTCTATGACACAGTACTTTTCAACGGATGTCCATGCTATATGCAAGATCTCGGACTGGCATTGAAAAAAGCACACTGCGCATTGCGCGAAGGCGGAAAAGTTGTCGTCATCGACGTTCCTAAGGAGAGTCCCTACGGCCTGATCTACAATCTGGCATTGGCAGTAGGCACTTGGGATCATCCGCTTCTTGAGGGCTGCAAGCCGAAGGACCCGTATCCGATAGAGCTCGTGAAGCAGGCTTCATGGCGTACTACCAAGGAAAAGTCCGACATCATGGCGGCCAACGGATTCGGAAAACTGGAATACAGCCAGACATTGACATTGGATCCGCACTATTCGTACACCACTGTAGAAGACCCGATAGAGGGCTATGACAGAGGCTCTTACGTCGCCATTATCGGATATAAGGAGTAAGTCCGATGAGCTGGAGCGAAGAAGCATGGCACAGCATCGGGCCGATTCTGGAAGAAATCCGGAACCATCCTTTCGTGAAGGAACTTGCCGACGGGACACTCCCTAAAGAAAAGTTCGCGACATATCTGGCGCAGGACAGGATTTATCTGGCAAATTACGGACAGGAAATGAGAGACCTCGCGTCAATGTTGCCGGACGGACCGATGCAGGACCTTTACAGGAAATTCGCGCAAGAAAGCATTGACTCGGAAAACGCCCTGCATGAGCAGTTAGGAGAGATGGGGTTCGACAGCATTGACACTGAGCCTCTTGCGGGCACGACAGGGTATATGCGGCACACTTCCGGAATCATCGCGGAAAAGGATCTGGCAGTTTCAATGGCGGCAATGCTTCCTTGCATGTGGATATATAACGAGGTCGGGAAATACATTCTGGGTATCGCCAAGCTGGAAGAAAATCCTTACAGGGCATGGATCGAATGTTACACATCCCAGATGATGGATGAAGGTGCGGAATGCAGTGTGAGGCTGACGGATGAACTGGCTGAAGAGGCAACTCCTCAGAAGCGCGCGTCAATGACATCTGCATTCGTCGAATCCGTCAAATTCGAACTCAAGTTCTGGGACCAGGCCTATAAAAATCAATGAATCATGAAACAATACAATAAAGTTCTCACTATTGCCGGCAGCGACTCGGGCGGCGGCGCTGGAGTGCAGGCTGATATCAAGACCATCTCGGCATGCGGCTGCTACGCTGCATCCGCAATCACGGCTATCACTGTGCAGAACACTCTGGGAGTCAGTGCAGTACACGCTGTTCCCGTAGAAATTCTGGAAGGCCAGATCGAAGCGGTGCTTTCTGATATCGGGGCAGATGCCATAAAAATCGGCATGCTGCACTCTTCTGAAGTAGTCCGCTGCGTCAGAAAGATGCTGGACAAATTCGAGGCCAGGAATGTAGTTCTGGACCCCGTAATGGTCTCCACATCAGGACATAGGCTCATCGAAGAAGAGGCCATAGCATCATTGGTTTCAGACCTCCTTCCGAGAGCCAGGGTAATCACCCCGAATATTCCTGAAGCGGAAATTCTTCTGGGCGGAGAGAAACTGTCTGTCCAGAAAGAGCTGCCGGATGCAGCCAAACGACTCGCGGACAAATGCGGGGCCAGCGTATTGCTTAAGGCCGGCCATCTGACCGAAGAGAAACTCGTGGATATCTTCTACGATGTCGAGGACGGAAAAATCTACGAACTGCCGTCAGCTCGCATCCACACGAAAAACACGCACGGAACCGGCTGTACCCTCTCATCTGCATTCGCGTCAATGCTGGCGAAAGGTCTGCCTCTGCCGGAGGCCGCAGCCGCAGCGAAGAATTTCATCAATGATGCAATTATCGCAGGTGCCGAGTATGAAATCGGTCATGGCTTCGGTCCGGTGAAGCATTTCTGGGCATTGTGGAAAGACTGAACACCCGGCAAGCCAGACGACTTGCGAAAAAAAAGAATAACTAAGACAACAATCATGAACGTAACAGTAAACAACAAGCCTGTGGAGACCGGCTCCTCCACTCTCAAGGAACTGGCATTGCAGCTGGAACTGCCTGAAAAAGGCGTCGCGGTCGCCGTTTCCAACAAGATGGTCCCCCGCAGCGAATGGGAAAATTTCGCTATAACAGAAGGAGTCAGCATCATCGTCATCAGGGCTTCTTGCGGAGGTTAACAGGCTATGTTCCAGTACATTTCACACTATACACCCTCTATCGGATATGTAGATGGGATACGCATGGCTCTGGAAGGAGGATGCAAATGGGTCCAGCTGCGCATGAAGGACGCCCCTGAAGAAGAAGTGCTGGCCTGCGCCAAGGAAGCGCTTCCGCTTTGCCGTCAGCATGGAGCAAAATTCATCCTTGACGACCACGTGGAACTGGTGGAAACTGCCGGGGCAGACGGAGTCCATCTCGGAAAGAACGACATACCGGTGGATGAGGCCAGAAAGATTCTCGGACCAGACAAAATCATCGGAGGTACCGCCAATACCATTGACGATATCATCCGTCTTCACCGTCAGGGCGCCGATTATATCGGTTGCGGTCCGTTCAGGTTCACCACCACCAAAAAGAAATTGTCGCCGGTACTCGGACTGGAAGGCTACAGGGACATTGTCCTGAAAATGAGGGAAAACGGCATTGACCTTCCCATCGTCGCAATCGGCGGAATTACGGTGGACGACATTCCCGCCATCATGGGAACCGGCGTCACCGGCATAGCATTGAGCGGGGCAATTCTGAATGCAGAAGACCCGAAGTCAATGACAGAAAGCATATTAGAAACTCTGAAGCCCTTCGAAAAGTAGGAGCTTCGACATAAAACAAATTGAAATGGAAAAATTGATTATTGCAGGAAAGGAATTCAATTCCCGACTGTTTCTCGGAACTGGAAAATTCAATTCCAACACTCTGATGGAGAAAGCCATCCTCGCATCAGGCACCGAAATGGTGACTCTTGCAATGAAAAGAGTTGAACTCGCAGACAAGGAAGATGACATGCTCAGCCACATTACACATCCGGGCATCCAGCTTCTTCCTAACACATCCGGCGTAAGAAACGCAGAAGAGGCTGTTTTCGCTGCCCAGATGGCACGTGAGGCCTTCGGCACAAATTGGCTCAAACTCGAGATCCATCCGGACCCTAAATATCTTCTTCCGGACTCAATCGAGACCCTCAAGGCTACAGAACAGCTTGTCAAACTCGGCTTCGTAGTGCTTCCATACTGCCAGGCCGACCCGACTCTTTGTAAACATCTCGAGGAGGCAGGTGCAGCTACAGTGATGCCTCTCGGCGCACCTATCGGAACCAATAAAGGATTGCAGACCAGAGACTTCCTCCGCATCATCATCGAGCAGGCCACTGTTCCTGTCATCGTAGATGCCGGCATCGGAGCGCCAAGCCATGCTGCCGAAGCGATGGAAATGGGAGCTTCCGCATGTCTCGTCAATACAGCAATCGCTGTCGCAGGTGACCCTGTCGCAATGGCTGTTGCATTCAAGAATGCTGTTGAAGCAGGAAGAATGGCTTATGAAGCAGGACTCGGCGCCCAGAGCGATATGTTTGTCGCAGAGGCAAGTTCACCGCTCACAGCCTTCCTTGACGAAGAATAAAGGAGGTCGGAAATGTTTACAGATGAACTGGCAAAAATAGATTGGGGAGAGACAACCGCCCGAATTGCCGCAAAAACCGACAATGATGTAAGAAGGGCTCTGTGCAAAGAGCATTGCGATGTGGAAGACTTCATGGCATTGATATCTCCCGCAGCCGAGCCTTACCTCGAGACAATGGCGGCATTGAGCCGCAAATACACGGAGGAAAGATTCGGAAGGACAATGTCAATGTTCATTCCGCTTTACATCACCAACTCCTGCATCAATTCCTGCGTATATTGCGGATTCCATGCAAGCAACCCGATGAAAAGGGTAATCCTTACACCGGAACAGTGCGAGGATGAGTACAAGGCCATCAAGAAACTGGCTCCGTTCGAGAACCTTCTGATAGTCACCGGAGAGAATCCGCTGAAGGCCGGCGTGCCTTATCTGGCAAAGGCCCTCGACATCGCGAAGAAGTATTTCTCGAATCTGAAAATCGAGGTCATGCCTCTCTCCGCAGAAGATTACGCAGAACTCACCAAGCACGGAATGAATGGTGTAATCTGCTTCCAGGAGACTTATAACAGAGCACATTACAACATTTACCATCCGCGCGGAATGAAGGCCAATTTCGACTGGCGCTGCAATGGTTTCGACCGTATGGGCCAGGCAGGCGTCCATTCTATCGGAATGGGTGTCCTCATCGGTCTGGAAAAGGAATGGCGCACTGACATAACCATGATGGCTTACCATCTGCGTTATCTCCAGAAGCATTACTGGAGAACCAAATACAGTGTCAATTTCCCTCGTATGCGCCCGGCTGAAAACGGCGGATTCGAGCCGAACTGCGTGATGACGGACAAGCAGCTCGCACAGGTTACCTTCGCAATGCGAATCTTCGACCATGACGTGGATATTTCCTACTCTACGCGCGAGCCTGCCAAAATCAGGGACAACATGGCTACCCTCGGAGTCACTACGATGAGTGCCGGGAGCAAGACTGATCCGGGCGGATATCACACTTATCCTCAGTCACTTGAGCAGTTCCACGTCAGCGACGACAGGACTGCCGCCGAAATCGACAGAAGACTGAGGGAACTCGGACGTGAACCTGTCTGGAAAGACTGGGACGCAAGTTTCGACACTGTGAATCTCAAGAAATAATATCTTCAGGAATATGGATTTCACAGAAAGATATTCCAGACAGATTATGCTGCCTGAACTTGGTGCGGAGGGTCAGAAAAGGCTCTCCGCTTCCAAAGTTCTGATTATCGGAGCCGGCGGATTAGGCTCACCCATAGCAACTTACCTCACAGCGGCCGGAATCGGCACCCTGGGTATAATAGATGCCGACAAAGTAAGCGAATCGAATCTCCAGCGCCAGACGCTCTACAGCGAAGATGAAATCGGGATGAGCAAGGTGGAATGTGCCCGCAAACGCCTCCAACGCCTGAACGGAAATGTAAAAATCAATGTCTATGACTGTTTCCTGACGGCGGACAACGCGGAAGAAATCATCTCCGGCTATGACATCATCGTCGATGGATGCGACAATTTCGCGACAAGATTCATTGTCAATGATACCTGCCTTTCGCTATGCAAGCCTTATGTCTATGGCAGCATCCAGGGCCTTAACGGTCAGGTCTCGGTATTCGGAATGCCGGATGCCAATGGCAAAGTCCACTCCTACAGGGACTTGTATGATGAGCAGGAACTGCTTTCCATGACTCCTCCAAGCAAGGCCGTACTGGGCATTACCCCAGCTGTAACAGGCAGCGTGGAAGCCAATCAGGTTCTTCAGATTGCTGCAGGGTTCGGAGAACCGCTCATCGGAAAGCTCTGGAGCATTGACCTGAGGACGATGGAGTCATATATCATTGACCTGTTCTGATTTACCCGAGAAATGAAACTTGTAGTTATAACACGCCCGGACTTCTTCGAGGGCGAGACTGATATTGTCAATGACCTTTTCCGTTCCGGTATGGAGCGGCTGCATCTGAGGAAGCCAAAGGCCTCGGAAGACGAGTTGTCAGCATGGCTGCAAGGCATTGACCGTCAATATTATGGGCGCATTGTCCTGCATGACTGCTTTTCTCTTGTGGAGAAGTTTTCCCTGGGAGGTGTGCATCTGAACTCGCGCAATCCGGAGGCCCCGGAGAATATACAGGGCATCACAGTTTCCAGATCATGTCATAGTATAGATGAGGTGGCAGAGCATAAAGGAAGATGCAACTACCTGTTTCTCAGCCCGATATATGACAGCATCTCCAAGGAAGGCTACGGGGCTGCGTTCTCCCGCATTGACATAAAACGTGCTGCAGCTGAGGGGATTATCGACGACAAAGTTCTCGCGCTGGGCGGCGTAAATCTGGAGCACATTCCGGAAATCCGCTCGATGGGCTTCGGCGGGGCGGTCGTTCTGGGTGCGCTCTGGCAGGCAAAGTCGCCGACAGAATACCTGAAAGCATTGATGAATGCTCTCGACTGATTTGCAGACTTATGAAGCTTGACTGACAGTCAGGCTTTTTTCTTGTAAAGGCCTGACCAGGTGACAAGTGACCAGATTCCGTTTATGAGGTAGAGGCCACAGACAATCGGCATAAATACGTGTCCCACAGAGACATGCATAGCCAGCTGGAAGACATTGACCAGAAGCCATGCAATCCAGCAGTCCCATTTTTTGAGGGCCGAGAGGAACTGGGCGACAAGGATAAGCACTGTCACACAGGCATCCAGATATGGTATCGGGTCTGAAGGAATCTTGCCCGGGAATACGACATTGCCTGCAAGGCTGATGAACCATCCCCATCCCGCCGCTATGACGAAGACTGAGGCGATGGCCAGGATGCGCTGTTTCCAGCTGAGCATTGTCACTTTTAGGGCGCCGCTATCTTCCGAACTCTGTTCGTCTTTGCGGGGATGCGTCCACCTGTAATGTCCCAAGACATTGATTCCCAAAGATATAGGCTGCAGGAGCAAGTTGGCGTAAAGGTTCTTGTTCCAGAACATCAGTAGCAGGAGAAGCGAGTATAGATACCCTACCCAGAAATTGTATTTGCTGTTGCGCCCGGCAAGGAATACGCATGTAAGGCCCACGATGGATGTGAGCAGGTCAATGAGAAGGACGGGCGTATCCCCTCCTATAGTGAACAATGTAAAGTTTATCCAGTCCATTATTTTATTTCCAATTCGTTATCTGTCCCAAACGTATATCATTTGAGATTTGCGGGTTTGCCAGCTCGGCTAACCCACTGAGCCTTCGAGTGATACTTGCAAAAGTTTCTGAGCCTCAACGGCAAATTCCATCGGCAGTTTGCTCAGGACCTCACGTGCATAGCCATTGACAATAAGCCCTACGGCATCCTCGGGGCCGATTCCGCGCTGGTTGCAATAGAAGAGCTGGTCTTCATTGATTTTGGACGTGGTGGCCTCATGCTCGACGACGGCGGTAGCATTGTCGCTCCTGACGTCAGGGAAGGTATGCGCTCCGCAGAGCGAACCGATAAGCAGGCTGTCGCACTGCGAGAAGTTTCGGGCCCCGGCTGCTCCAGGAAGCATTCTGACGAGACCGCGGTAGCTGTTCTGGCTGTGTCCGGCAGAGATTCCTTTGCTGACGATGCGGCTCTTGGTTCCTTTTCCTACGTGAATCATTTTCGTTCCGGTATCGGCCTGCTGGTAGTTGTTGGTCACGGCGACTGAGTAGAATTCTGATGAGGAGTAGTCTCCCTTGAGAATGGTGCTCGGATACTTCCATGTGATGGCGGATCCGGTCTCGACCTGAGTCCATGACAGATGTGCGCCTTCCATACATATTCCCCTCTTGGTCACGAGGTTAAGGATTCCTCCCTTTCCGTTTTCATCACCCGGATACCAGTTCTGGACCGTGCTGTACTTGACATCGGCATCTTTCAGGGCGATAATCTCCACGACTGCCGCATGAAGTTGGTTCTCGTCGCGCATAGGAGCGGTGCAGCCCTCCATATAACTCAATGTCGAACCTTCGTCAGCAACGATGAGAGTACGCTCGAACTGGCCGGTTCCCTTCGCATTGATACGGAAATAACTGGAGAGTTCCATCGGGCAGCGCACGCCTTTCGGAATGTAGCAGAATGAGCCGTCGCTGAAAACGGCTGAGTTCAATGCCGCAAAGTAGTTGTCGCCTGACGGAACGACTGTCGCAAGATATTTGCGCACCAGGTCAGGATGTTCCTTTACGGCCTCGCTGAACGAGCAGAAGATGATTCCCCTCTCGGCGAGTTCCTTGCGGAACGTCGTAGCCACTGATACTGAGTCGAATACAGCATCGACTGCAGTCACGCCTGCCAGGATTTCACGTTCTTTCAGAGGAATTCCGAGCTTGTCGAAAGTCTCTGCCAGTTTCGGATCTATCTCCTTCGGCCTGTCAGCATCCTTTTTAGGCGCAGCATAGTATATAATATCCTGATAATCAATATGTGGCATGTCCAGATGGCCCCATTCAGGCATTTCCATCTTCTGCCACTTGCGGAAAGCGTCCAGGCGGAAGTCAAGCAGCCACTGTGGTTCACTTTTCCGTTCAGAAATCATGCGTACGATGTCCTCGTTCAGGCCTTTTGGAATAAAGTCCTGGTCAACGTCGGTGACGAATCCTTCTTTATATTCTTTCTTCGTTATATCCTGAAGAAGTTCCTTTTCTTCGTTAATGTCCATATAGTTACAATCTATCACAAGTTGCAGTCGCCCGAATCCGAAATCCCGGCACTGCGAATTTACAAAGTTAGCATTTTCACAAGACAGTAGCAAAGTTAGAAGTTGCCAATGTTGACCTTCAGCGTCCGGAAGTCATTGACATTGACACTCCAAGCAGGTCGGCAAGAACTATTGCAGTCATTGCCTCGACAACGGGTGGCGTGCGCAGGGCGAAGCAGGCATCGTGGCGGCCGCCGATTTCCAGACTCGTCATCTGTCCGGTAGCCACATTCATGGTTTCCTGAGTCTTTCCGATACTGGATGTTGGCTTGAAAGCCACCCTGAAAATCAACGGGTTACCATTCGTCAAGCCACCATTGATTCCGCCAGCTCCATTCTTCGACGGACGGAACATGAGATTTTGTCCGTGGATTCCGGCATCTGCTCCAGCATTGACCTTTTCCTGTATGTCCAGCGGGTCATTGTGCTCCGATCCGGTCATTCTCGCGGCTGCGAATCCGTCTCCAAATTCTATTCCGCGGACTCCGGGGATGGAGAATATCGCATGTGAGACAAGTGATTCTACTGAGTCGAAGAACGGTTCCCCAAGGCCAACAGGCAGGCCCGTAACGGTACATTCCACAATTCCTCCGACAGAATCCCGCTCGGAGATGGCCTTGTCCAGGACCTCGCGCCAGAGTTCGGAATCAGACAGTTTGCCGGCATTGACCTTTCCCTGTAGAGCCTCTTCACGGCTCACGCCTCCGACTTCTGTCACTCTGGCATTGATGGTGAAACCGCACATTTTTTTTGCGACGGTTCCGGCTGCGACGATTGGGAGAGTGAGTCTTCCGGAGAAGTGTCCTCCTCCACGCGAGTCATTGAATCCCAGCCACTTGGCATTGGCAGTGTAATCGGCATGGCCCGGACGGGGGACATCCTTGAACTGTTTATAGTCATCCGGCCTGACATTCCCGTTGCGGAAGATTATAGTCATGGGAGCGCCTGTTGTGAAGCCGTCCAGCACCCCGCTAAGTATCTCAGGTTCATCGGTTTCCACTCTCGGTGTCGTTCCTTTGGCACCGCTTTTTCTCCTCAGGATGTCCGGCATGAAGTCCGATTCAGACACCGGCAGGCCAGGACGTACTCCGTCGAGCACTACCCCTATCGCTTTCCCATGAGATTCTCCGAAGATGGAGACTCTGAATATTCTGCCGAATGTGTTCATATTGTCTATTATTTACAGTTTTCCGAAAAGTTCCATGAAGGTCGGGAAGGACTTGGACACGCATTCGATGTCGTCAATGACTATCGGTCCGTCTGCGCCCAGTTCCGCCACTTTCAGCGCCATTACCATTCTGTGGTCGTGGCTTGAAGTGTAGTTTCCGCCTTTGAGAAGGTGGCCGGTGAGGCATCTCTGAGCCAGCGAATGGCCTTCGATTATCATCTTGTCGCCTGATATTCTGGCCTTTACGCCAAGTTGTACCAGCATTGACAATATCGCTTGAGCTCTGTCGCTTTCCTTGTTTGCAAGTCTTCCCACACCTGCGATTCTGCTGGTCCCCTGGCAGAATGCGGCGAGTACTGCGGCTATCGGGAAGAGGTCGGGGCAATTGTTCGCGTCCACATCAAAGGCATTGAGAGGGGCTTTCTGGACGTGGATTACTCCGCGCGGGTCGTCGTCGCCCATCTGGGACAGGCTCGCTCCGGCTTCCATGAGGATATCCATTATGGAGAGGTCGGCCTGCAGGGACTTGGTGTCCAGGCCTGAGACATTGACCTTTCCGAAAATTGCTCCTGCGACGAGGAAGTTCGCTGCTGAACTCCAGTCGCCTTCGATGTCCATATCCGTGGCCTTGTAACTTTGTCCGCCCTTGATGTGCAGTACGATTTCGGTGCAGTCGTTCCAGTCCTGGGACTCAGCGAATTCAGGGCCGCCTTCCATGTCGCACCATATTTTCACGCCGAATGCCTTGAGCACGTCCATTGTTATGAAGAGGTATGGTATGCTCTTCGGCTCAGTCAGTCTGATGACCGTATCTTCCTGTAACAGAGGCAGTGCCATAAGCAGTCCTGTTATCAGTTGCGATCCGCCTGACCCTGATACGGTAACTTTTCCGCCTTCGAGTTTTCCGGAAATTGTCAGTGGCACGTGCACTTCAGAGAAAGATTCCTGCCCTGTCCCGGAGATGGTTTCGAGTCTGACGCCGAATGCGCCCATGATGTCCCTGGCGCCTTTCAATGGCCTTCTTGTCAATGTCCCTTCGCCGCTCACTGTGGCGTTTCCGTCGCCGAGCACCGCCATCAGCGGAATCATCAGTCGTGCAAGAAGTCCGGACTCACCGGCATTGATGGTTTCCAGCTCCAATGCTGCCACGCCGCGTCCTTTTATTGTCAATGTCGAGCTGTCCTTGACTACTTTTCCCTCTTTATATGCCAGTCCCACAGTCACTTCCGCGCCAAGTGCCCTGGCAACGGAGATGGCGGATTCGTTGTCGCCACATGGTGAGTATCCGTTCAATGTCGTCGTCCCTTCTGCCAATGCTGCCGCGATTATTGCCCGCTGTGCAAAGCTTTTGGATGAGGGCATCTGGATTTCGGCTGCGCCGGGGCCGTTGTCAATGTCAGAGGAGGTTTCTGTTTCTTCGGAGGCGTCATTAGCGGTCGCTTTGACTGTCGCTTCGGCGGTCTTGAGGCTGTCGGCGTTTAGGCGACCTGCACAGAGACGGTCGGCAGCAGTTCCGGCAGCATTGACATTGACGCAATTCCCATATACGATGTCGCGCATTTCTCTGGTCGTCATTTGTCCAGGGGCAGCGGCATCTGCCTCATTCAGTGAGGCATAGGTGAACGGTGCTCCTTTGGCCAGGCATTGTATTCTGGATGTTTTTCCGGCGTCGCCCATTGCGAATGCGATGAGTTTGGCAGGGTCGAAGTGGTCATAGAGGGAGAGGACCCGGTCCACGTCCGGGCTCTGGTTGTCGCCTGTGCATGGCGCGGCCATGGTGACTATTTTCGCGATGTCGGCTCCGATGGCGAAGCACTTCTCTGTCAATGCCTTAAGGGCTTCTGCGGAGTCGGTCCCGTTAAAATCGTGGTATGATCTGACGAACACGGTACCGTTTTCTCTGGTTTCTCTTCTGAGCCGTTTCGACATCATCGGAGGGGCTTCGATTTCCAGATCAACAAATGCCGCTCCCGCGTGTATTGCCGTTATCAGTTTGGATTCGACTTCCTGCGAGGCTTTCCTCTCAAGTTTCCTGTCGTCCTGCTGGTGACTGCCAGTTTCCTGCCGGCTGGCTTGCACGTGACATTGTCGGTTTTCATATGAGGTACCGATCCGGTCAACCTGAAGGTCGTCCGAAATGTTTTCCTGAAGGTGTCCATGCTGAACATTCCGCGAGGTCCCGTTTCCGTGCTGGTGTCCCGCAAGTGTCTGTGACAGACGTTCTTTCACTGCATTGATGCGGCAGGTGGCGACCAGCGGCACATCCGATGTCGAAAACAGTTCTTCTATCTCATCCATGGTCAGCGGGCAGCTGTCCAGCCTGATTTCAGCCATTTCCACGTCCCCGCTTTCCAGTATCGCATAGATTTCGTCTATCGTCTTATTTTGTATTGTCGTGCAAATCATTGTCTAATTTTTTCTTAACCCACAAAGATACCTTTTTTTCGTATTCGGAGCAACGAGTCACCGCCAGGACTGAAATTGCCGGACGGTAAACGGGATGGCGGGACGGCGCCACGGGCACATTCGTAACACATTGATAATCAAGTACCATTTAATTTGAGTGTGGATTATCGACCTTTTTTTGGCCGGAAATCCACACGTCATTTTATAACGCACTGAAAACCAATCATTTCCAAAAACTCATGTGGCGCCGTCC
>FR890611.1:0-73971 GCA_000435075.1 Bacteroides sp. CAG:770
CTAAATCAGGAAAATACAACTTGTCCGTAAAACTGCCCTGTTTTCCGGACAAAATCGATTATCTTGGTCAAGTACACGTCATGATTATGCTCGGCTGTAGTGAATCAGGTGACTTTATGGCCTGCCAGGATATATGTGTAAAGCATATTGACAAGGTTGGCGAGATAAATGGCGAGATAAAATCATTGGGTTCGGCAAGGCTCTGTCTGAGGTGTGAACTCCCACGTCCGCACACGAAATTCCGGGTATCTGCCTTGCGGGACGAATTCCGGCGGCGGGACGATGCCACGGCCTTCTCCGTAACACATTGATAATCAAGCATTGTTTATTTTAAGCGTGGATTTTCGATGATTTTTTTTGCACTAATCTACACGGAATTTGATAACTATCAATAAATCAATCTATTGGAAAAATTGATGTGGCATCGTCCCGACAACAGGCGTAATTCCGGAGACGCTTGCGGATAACAATAGTCCGGCAAACACCTAATCGCGGAGACGCTTACAACAAAAGTACGGACCTGCGGAAAACTTGGTTTCCCCTTGCGTCCCTGGGATTCGTTTTCCCGCTCCGATGTTTAACAAATGTTTAACAAGAAATAAAAAATCGGCCTTTCCATGATTCAGTTGGATTCGATTCCTGTCGGTGTCGCTGCCGCGGCGGGAAAATCATCCCCTACAACCCGGAGACCGGCCATCGCATCAAGGATGACCATTTTCCGCCGGTAATGTGGGTGCACACCAACCTCAAGGCTGCGCACCTGCTTCCTCCGGAATGGAGACTCTCCCAATGCCTGTTCGGCGAGCACCTGCTCAATGATAAGGATAAGGTCAATGCCAATGTAGCATTGGTGGAGTCGGAGAAGACCGCAGTCATCTGTTCCCTCCTTCTCCCCGAATACATCTGGTTGGCCACCGGTGGCAAAAGTCAGTTCAATGACAGGCTGATGGTCCTGAAAGGCCGTAAAGTGACAGCCTTCCCGGACATTGACGGCTACGACGAATGGAGGAAGAAGGCGAAGAACTACCCGATGCTTGACATCACCATATCCGACATCCTTGAACGCAATTCCACACCCGAGCAACGTGAGCGCCATGTGGACATCGCAGACGTGCTTCTGGAGGAAATGTTGAAGCGGAAATGACGTGATATGGAAATGTCTTAGTCAAAAACGGTGTTGAAAAACTCAAACATCTCAAGTAAAAGAGATGACGTCATTAACTAAACTAACGGATACAAGATACTGATGATAATGTGCTTACTACACAATGTCATCAGTATCTTCATTATCATCACAATACTCGGCAGTCGAGTTGTGGAGTGAGGAGATCTTTTTGGGCAATATGATTGCATGAAGTTGCAGATATTACCGGACTAATTTTACGGAAAGTGTTGAAAAATCGTTATTTTTGTAAGAGTACGTGGATAACTCAATTTAATTACACAACTATGAGTTTGTGTTATGCGTTAAAGTGAAAAAGTGTTCCACTGCGTAAAGAATACAAAATATAATATTTATATATGCCAACACTTACCTGGATTGGAAAGGACAAGGTTGTGACACATCATAAGGATGTGCCATATCGTGTGCTTACTCACAAATATGGTTTCAATAGAGATAATAGTGATAGTAAACTCAAGATTGAGTTAGGCAGTTATTGGCAGAATAAAGCAGGAGATCGGTATAGATACTATATGGTATTTGACAAACAAGAAGTCGAGGGGGCATTAACCAAAGATAAGTTTCTTGAGCGTTTGAAAAGTCTATAAGAAGATGCCTGCTGCGCGGCGGTTTGCACAAGACATAATTAATGGTAGAGATATGGAGGAGAAAAATGATAAACCGACAATAATTACTAGAGACGGGGCGTTTTGCTATGATTCTGTCGTTGAATTGTCGAAAAAAACAATTGATGACCTGGACCATATATCTAAGAAAGGACAAGAGTTGTCAGCAATTGATTCTGTTTTAGATAAATATAGTAATATTCCGAGTTTTGTTTTACCTTATTATCATGCCAGGTGTAATTACTCTTTGAATAGAATAAATGCCGCCGTATCATGTGTTGATGAGGCGGTAAGCAAGCTTGTGAAGGAAAGGCCTGCAACTGAAAACGAACTGCAAATGTGTTTGTGGGGGCTAGCCGGGGAGATATACGCAAATGCGGATCGCTATGCGGATTCTGCAAATGCGTATAGTAGGTACCTCGCTATGCATTTTAACATTAAACCTGAAAAAAATTGTAATAAACTATTGTCATTCAGGCCTATAAGCAAATATTCGTTGATGGATATCATTAACAAGGAAATTACTGTCAGTCATCCGAAAGTGATGAATGATCCGTTCGATGCCATTTACCTTCAATGGTTAGATTACTATAGTCAAAATAATGACAAGGAAAGAAAGCATATTAAGCCTATGCTGGAAGCGATGGGAAATGTTCGAATACGTTGTTTCGTGAATAATCAACCTGACGCGACCGATTCGGAGCCTGTATCTAATATCTTGATGTGGTCGCATTATGCAGATAGCCATCGCGGAATGTGTTTGGAGTATCAATTCTCTGATAAATTCATGAATCAGACGAATGATGATTCAGTTCTTCGTTTTCGCAAGGTGAATTACGGACCTGATGCTTTGTCAATTAAAAGTGAACAGATGACGACTGATATAGGCCTTCTTTGGAAATGCAGTGCTTGGGAGTATGAAAACGAAGTGCGATTAATATCATTTGCTCCTGAGCGCAAAGAGGATTTTATTCCCATTAAACTTGATGATGGATCCTGTATTTTACGAGTATTTTTCGGAATGAATTGCCCTAAGCGGGATATCGAAACGGTTAGAAGTATTCTCTCTGATGAAAGAATCGAATTTTACCAGATGGAGAAAGACTGGGATAATATTTATCATCTGAATTATCGGAAAATATAGTTGGGTTTATAAATTTGTTGAAAACTAGAATCATGGATATACATAAACTTCTATCTGGTGGTGAGCGTGTAACGCTCGAATGCAAGAAGGCGTCAAAGGGATTACCGGATTCTCTTTGGGAGACCTATTCGGCTTTCGCCAACACATACGGCGGAACAATACTGCTGGGTGTGGTGGAGCATATGGACGAGCCGGATAAATCCAAACGGTTTGAAATAATCGGAGTTGACGATGCCGATAAGATTCGTAAGAACTTGTGGGATATTGTCAATAACAAGGAGAAGGTTAATGTAAACCTCTTGAAAGATGACGATGTTCAAACCATAGATGTCGAAGGCAAAGCAATTGTTGCTATTAACGTGCCTCGTGCAGATTATACCATACGTCCAATCTACATCAATGGCAACCTGTCGAAAGGGACCTTTAAGCGTAATCATGAAGGCGACTATCATTGTTCAGAGCAAGAATTGAAGATGATGCTCCGCGACGCTAATGAAGCCGGCAACGACCGAATGATTTTGGAGTATTATACAATGGATGATATTGACATTCCAACCCTGGAGCGATATCGTATCATGTTCAAGACAAATAATCCAGACCATGTTTGGAATGGGCTTGACAATAAGGAATTCCTAAAGCAACTTGGTGGTTATGCCATCAACCGCAAGGATGGGGCGGAAGCATTGACGATGGCAGGTCTGTTGATGTTCGGTAAAGGCCTACCTATTCGGGAAAGGTTTGATAACTTGCGTATGGACTATATTGATAAGTCTCATTTGATTGGTGACCAGCGATATAGCGATCGTCTTACGTATGATGGAACATGGGAAAACAACCTTTTCAACTTTATAAGGACCGTACTGCCGAAACTGACAAGTGACTTGCCGCGCCCGTTCAATATGGAAGGTGTTGTTAGAAATGACGACACACCGCAGCATAAGGCGGTACGCGAGGCGGTGACAAACATGATAATACATGCTGATTTCATGGTGAACGGACTTCTACGAATTGAAAAGTATGATGATCGCATCGTTCTTACCAATCCTGGTTTATTGAAATTGCCGTTAGAGCAGATTTATCATGGTGGAGAGTCAAAAGCCAGGAACCAACGAATGCAGAATATGTTCCGAATGATTGGCTATGGTGAGAACCTTGGTTCTGGCTTTCCGCTCATTCTCAATGCTTGGAATGAAAAACACTGGCTCAAGCCAGAACTTCAGGAACAACCGGAACTGATGCAAGTGAAATTAACCCTACATGTTCAACCTGACCCAATAAGTGGACCAGTAAATGGACCAGTAAATGGACCAATAAACTTGACCGATAGGCAGGGGCTGATTTTGCAAATGTTTGCTGAGGACAAAAGCCTGAGTATTGGAAAGCTTTGTGAAAAGACTGGTCTTTCCGCTACCACGGCTAAACGTGAGATTGCATTCCTCAAAAAGTCTGGTTATCTGGAACGTATCGGGAGTTTTAAAACTGGATATTGGAAAGTAGATTCGCGCTTCACGCGCTCCGTTTCCCGCTCCGATGTTTAACAAATGTTTAACAAGAAATAAAAAATCGGCCTTGTAGATATCTACAAGGCCGATTTTCGTGATTCGGTTGGGATTCGAACCCAAGACCCACAGCTTAGAAGGCTGTTGCTCTATCCAGCTGAGCTACCGAACCATCCTGATGTTTCATCACTGGAGTTGCCTCTTCGTGAAGAACGGACTGCAAATATAGGTATTTTTTGTTTAATGGCAATATTTTTTTGACGAAAGTTTCGAGATTTTATTGTCGCTGCCAGGTCGCGCTGACAGGAAAAACCCTGCAAAGCATCCACTTTTATAGATTTTAATAGAAGAAAATCCCACTTTACCCTGCAAATCCAAATTTTCTAACTTATTGAAAAACACGCGTATAAAGATTTGTGACCAAATTTTTCGTCCACTTTTCGTCCACTCGTTGCAAAACGTTTTTACTTAGATGGTAATTTTGCATGAAAAAGTGGAGCAATCCGCACATAATTATTCTATAACCAATAAAGTTATGCGTAAATTTTTAGTTGTATTGCTTATGTTTGCTAGCGTGCTAGCCTTCGCTCAGCAACATAGTGTCAATGGAACGGTCAAAGACCAGAACGGACAGCCCGTTGTCGGACTGACTGTATTGGAACAGGGCACCAAGAATGGTGTCATCACCGATGTCGATGGCCGCTATGACATCAGAGTATCATCATCAGAATCAGTTCTGGAATTTTCCGCATTGGGCTATTCTACAATAACCGAGAAAGTCGGCGGACGAACTAACATTGACGTAGAAGTCAAAGAAACCGCAATTGCCCTCGACGCGGTCGTGGCGATTGGATACGGCTCGGTGAGAAAGAAAGACCTCACCACGGCGGTTTCGACGGTCAATACTGAAGACATGGCATTGAGACCGGTCACTGACGCATCAGGATTCATCCAGGGAAAAGTTTCCGGAGTCCAGGTGACACAGACCAGCGGACAGCCGGGA
The DNA here is from genome assembly GCA_000435075.1 of Bacteroides sp. CAG:770. Taxonomy (GTDB): domain Bacteria; phylum Bacteroidota; class Bacteroidia; order Bacteroidales; family UBA932; genus Cryptobacteroides. Next base: position 5,435 of record FR890611.1, read on the forward strand.
AGCGGTATGGTCATCAGAGTCAGAGGTGCATCATCCATCTCATCTACCAATGACCCTCTCTATGTCGTCGACGGAGTGCCTGTCGGAACAGGAAACTATGCGATCTCATATCTCTCACCTAACGATATCGAGTCAATGCAGATCCTGAAAGACGCCTCATCAGCAGCGATTTACGGATCACGTGCAGCCAACGGCGTCGTGCTCATCACTACCAAGCAGGGCAGCAAGGGCAAAGGACCTAAGATCAATTTCAGCGCATATGTCGGACTCTCAAATGTGACTAAGACATACGATGTGCTCAATGTCGACCAGTACCGCGAACTCCAAAAGGAAATCGGCGTTGCCAATGTCCCTGAAGGACTCAAGGACGAAACCGACTGGTTTGACGAGACTTACCGCACAGGAATTACACAGAACTACCAGGTCTCAGTATCGAATGCCAATGACAAGACCCGTTACTACATGAGCCTCGGCTACAGCAACGAACAGGGTATCCTGAAAGTCGCATATAACAAGAGGTACAATGCCAAGGTCAATCTCGAATCAGACCTCTTCAAATGGATCACCGTCGGAATGGACGTTGCATACTCCAACTACAAGAACAACGGCATCATCTCAGGTACAGGTTCCAACAGAGCCGGTGTTGTGCTTTCGGTAATCAACACCCCTACATATGCCAAGCCTTGGAGCGAAACAAATCCTGACTGGTACTGGACACAGTTCTACGGAGCTAACCTTACGACTCCTTCAGAGAACCTGGCCAGGACAGAAAACAACTTCGACCAGACCGACAGGGCAGTGATGTCAGCATTCGCGCGCATCAACTTTACAAAGCACTTGAACTTCAAGAGCACAGTCAGCATGGACCGCCGTTGGGTTCACAGCTACTCTTTCCTCGACCCTATCCATACATCATACGGAAGGACACAGCACGGAGAGGCATCTGATTCCAGAAGCGACGATAGGAGAATGGTTTATGATAACATATTGAACTACAATAATGTATTCGGAAAGCACTCCCTCGAACTTATGGGCGGTATGTCAGCGACAACTTCAGATTGGCAGCAGCTATCAGGCTCGAGAAACTATTTCTCACCGGACAACAACAATGCGATTTTCGGCCTGAACGGCGGTAACAAAGGCGGTCTTAGAGGCCAGAGCCAGAGCTGGAGCGAATGGGCAATCATGTCATACCTCGCCCGTGCAGCCTACAACTTCGACAGCAGATACTACCTCACCGTAGCGTTCAGAGCCGACGGCTCCTCAAAGCTTGCGCCGGGACACAAATGGGGATATTTCCCGTCAATGTCAGCAGCATGGAGAATTTCAGGCGAAAACTTCATGAAAGATGTAAGATGGCTGAACGACCTCAAACTCCGTGTGGGCTGGGGACAGCAGGGTAACCAGGAGGGTCTCAGCGACTATGCATGGCAGCAGATGTACTCGACCAACTACTATGACTGGACAGATTCCAAATATGCTGACGCTGTTCCTACACTCGGCGGAAAGTCCAACATCGGAAACAGGGAACTTACATGGGAGACAACCTCACAGTGGGACCTCGGTTTGGATTTGGCAGTGCTGAACAGCAGACTTACATTCACTTACGATGTCTATCGCAGATATACCAAGAACCTGTTGATTACCGTTCCTATGCCGTCTCCATATTCTGACCTTATCAGAAATGACGGAGAGATGAGTAACTGGGGTATGGAATTCGCGATTTCATCTGTTAACTTCGACAAGAACGACTTCAGGTGGACAACCGATTTTAACCTCTCTTTTAACCGCAACAAGGTCGAGAAACTCACCCTTCAGAAAGTGTATAACTACACATCTACATCCGAAGCGCTCAGCGAGCAGGTCGTAAGAATGACAGAAGGGAAACCTCTTTCATGCTTCTACGGACTCACAGCCAAAGGCGTTGATCCTGAGACCGGTATGATTGTTTACGAGGACTACAACAAAGACGGCAAGATCAATTCTTCTGACCGTCACTATATCGGCGACGCAAACCCTGACTTCATCTGGGGTATGACAAATACCTTCAGCTATAAGGGATTGAACCTCAGCGTTCTCCTCACAAGTTCCATCGGAAACGACATCTATAATGCGTCAAAGATCGAGATGATAGGTATGTACAATGGTTCCAACCAGATTACCGATGTGCTCCGCAGATGGCGTGTTCCCGGACAGGTGACAGACATCCCTAAGGCAGGCGAAGTGGATAACCTCAAGGCTTCCACAAGATGGATTGAGAACGGCTCTTATCTGAAAATCAAGAACATCACTCTCTCCTACGATTTCTCTGGCAAGTTCCTCAAGAAGCTGAATCTCACCAAGATACAGCCGTATATCACACTTGCCAATATGTTTACATTCACCAAATATTCCGGATATGACCCAGAAATGAGCCAGTACTCAAGCGCTACAAGCATGGGAATCGACTGGGGTACATACCCTAACGTCAAGACTGTGACATTCGGTGTCAATGTGGATTTCTGATGACTAAGGAGGCATTAATATGAAAATTATAAATCTTATTCTTTCGGCGGCTGTCGTTGTGGCATTCCAGGCCTGCGATCTGGATTTGAATCCCCACACATCCTACAATGAAAACAACGTGAATGTGAAGAACGACAGCGAAAGCCAATATTCTACCAGAACAGATATGTTGGGACTTCGCAACTCCCTGTATAACAGCTGGGTAAAAGATATCCAGGAAAAAGGATACATGGATTGGCTCATCACTACCGAGACCAGAAGTGACAACGCATATTGCGGCAGCCCGTCCACCGGCGCCATTGTCGCCATCGAGGCCAACAATCAGGATCCGGCCAATTCCAATGTCGCCCGCGACTGGGACTGGTACCTCAAGCAGATAAGCAACGCCAACAACATTATCTGCAACATTGACAATATCTTCGAGAAAGATACTTCCGCAGTGAAGATGACTCAGAAAGAGCACGACGAGTGGAAATCCGAGGCATTGTGCTGGAGGGCTTTCAACCTCTTCAGGATGGCCCAGCTCTGGGGCGATGCTCCTATGATTACCGTCATCCCTCCTGAAATCACATCAGAGAACATCGAGGACGTTTACGAGGACTATTATCCGAAACGTACACCTGTCGATGAGATTTACGGACAGGTAATCGAAGACCTTAACTACGCTTGCGACAATGCTCCTGATGTCAATGCGTCTGACAAGTATCTGTTCTCCAAGGCTTTCGCGCATGGTTTGAGGGCGAGAGTCTATGCGGAGAAACAGCGCCAGGACTGGAATCAGGTTATCAATGACTGTCTGGCAGTCGAGGGCATGGGCTTCTCACTCGTGGACAATTACGGCGACCTTTGGGGCTATAACGACGATGATGCCGTAAGAAACACCAAGGAGTCCATCTTTGAGGTCACATGGTCACGCAACTCCGGAAACTGGGTATGGATGATGTATCACCGCAATGCCTACAATCCTTCAGACAGTTACTCATGGGCAAAATGGACTACACCTTCCAGAAGTCTTGCAGCCGCTTATGATGCGGCCGGTGATACTGAAAGGAAGAATGCGTCCATCGTTTACGACGAGTGCGGCTGGAGCCTTTACTATCCTGCGGCAAAATATGCTTTCATGCATAAGGTTCCTACCAATGCCAGCAGCATGATCCTCATGCGTCTCGGAGAAATCTATCTCCTTCATGCTGAAGCTCTTGTGATGACAGGCGATCTTGACAACGCATATATCTATACGAACAAGACCAGAAACAGAGCCGGCCTTGCCAATCTTCCTCTTTCAGTGAAGAGCAGCAAAGAGTCGATGCTGAAGGCCGTTCTGGACGAGCGCAGGCTTGAGCTTGCCTTCGAAGGCTTCCGCTTCTTCGACCTTGCCCGTCACGATATGATCAAGGATGTGCACAATTCAATGTCAGATCCTTCATCACCGGACTATGATTCATATTGGCAGAAACGCACACCGCTTACGGATGAAACCATTCTGTTACCGGTACCTCAGACTGCCATTGACAAGAACTCGAATTTGACACAAAACCCTGGATATTAGACATGAAGTATTCTTCTATTTGTGCTTTTTTGGCGATGGCGTTCATGATGTCATGCAGTTGCGATTCGAAAAACTCGCCACAGACTCCGGACCCTACACCGGAGCCGACACCGACACCTCAGCCTGCAGTTCAAGGTGCCTACTCTTATACGACAACTGCGGATAAGTCCAGCCTCTTCGCGGAGAAAACAATCTCTTTCGGAAAGACTGCGTCAATGTCACCTTACGCGGTCCGTTTCACTGACGATACCTACCAGACCGTTGACGGTTTCGGTGCGGCATTGACTGTGGCCTCCTGCTACAACATCCTGAAAATGCCTCAGGACAAGAGGGAGGCCTTCCTGAAACAGATGTTTGACACGAAAACCGGCATAGGAAGCTCATTGATAAGGGTTTGCATCGGCGGCTCGGACTTCTCCATAGAGCGTTTCACATGGTGCGACGCCAAGGGAATCGAGAACTTCGCCCCTGCTGAATATGACGTGAAATATGTCATTCCTGTATTGAAGGAAATCAAGAAGATCAATCCTGCGCTTAGAATAATCGGCTCTCCGTGGACAGCACCTCGCTGGATGAAGAAAGCTGTCAATTCTGATGTTGACTGGTATAGCTGGACAGGCGGAACTCTCAAGCCTTCATGCTATCAGGACTATGCTGAGTATTTCGTGAAGTGGATTCAGTACATGAAGTCGCAAGGGCTTGACATCTATGCCGTTACGCCGCAGAATGAACCGCTCAACGCGGGTAATTCAATGTCGATGGTAATGCATTGGGACGTGGCCAGAGACTTTATCAAGACAGCTTTGGGACCTGCTTTCAAGAAGGCCGGACTGGATACCAAGATTCTCGTGTTCGACCATAACTACAATTATGACAACATGAGTGACCAGGCTCAGTATCCGCTCAAGATATATGCTGATGCCCAGGCTTCCGCCTACATCGCAGGTTCTGCATGGCACAACTATGGCGGAAATGTATCGGAACTGGATAAAATTGTTGCCGGAGCCCCAGACAAGGAATTGTATTTCACTGAGGCATCCATCGGGACCTGGAACTACAACTTCAGCTCTTGTCTTATCAATGACATGAGAGATATCTTCTTCGGACTGCTCAAACGCGGAGGAAAAGGTGTCACCCTGTGGAATCTCATGCTGGACGAGAACAAGGGGCCATATACAGATGCCGACGGTTCCTGCAAGACATGCTACGGAGCGGTTACCATAGCCTCTTCCGACTATTCGTCACTTGACTATTACACTCATTACTATAACATTGCGCATTGCTCGAAGGTTATAGAACAGGGTGCGGTCAGAATCGGGACCAAAGGCTATACCGCCGACGGACTGGAATACCTCGTATTCAAGAACCCGGACAATTCCTACGGCGTGATTATTCTCAATGAAAATTCTGATGCCAGGCAGCTTGTCTTCATTTCGGCAGAACATTCTGTGAAATGCGACGTTCCTGCCAAGTCGATAGTTTCTTTGAAATGGAAAGATTAAAAGATTAGAATAATGAACAAGATATTGAAAACTATGGCATTGCTTGCAGTGCCAGCAACAGTTGCCGTTTCCTGCAAAGATGACGGAATGGACGTCAAATTCACGGACAAGGGTCCTGAAATGACGATTGAAAGTTGCGCAACTGAAGCTTTCATGGGCGATTCAGTAAGATTCTCCATAAAGCTGAACGACGAGTTCCCTCTTTCTACATTGAAGGCGAAACTCCTCTTCGACGGCACATCGGTCAGCGATTTGACAATCCGTACCAAGACATACGGAACATATGACGCGGCCATTTTCGTTCCTCTCCTTAAAGATATTCCGGACGGAACCGCCGAAATCACCTTTACCGCGCAGAATACCGGTCTGGGAATCACCGAAGAGACGGTTGAGGTCAATGTCAATAGACCTGCCCCTTCGACATTGACACTCCTCTCCGGAGGCAAGGAATACACCATGACAAAGAGCGGCGACTTCTCTTATGAGGTGACTGACGCTTTCCCTGCAGAGGCTTCTGCATTGATCAAATGCGTGCCTGCAGCCGGTCAGCCTGCGATTTGGCTCGGATGGGACGGCTCCGCGCTGAAACCTGTCCCTGCAGAATCTTCAAGCACGATTCCTTTCACTGCTGTAAAGAGCGGCACATACAAGATTACCGCTGACCTCATGGCCTTGTCTGCATCTCCATTCGGCAGTATAACTTCGTCATTGTCAGAGTCTTCCAATGTGGAACTGCTGAACCTTCTCCAGGGCTCGGAAATCAAGTTCGCTGGCATTGACAAACCGGATCAGTGGAATCTGGACTATGATTTCTTTACTCTCAATGCGGATAATACTGTGACATTCAAGGCGATGGACGGACTTTACAAATTCACTGCTGACTTCAGTGGCAAGTTTATAAAGGTGGAGGCGATGGCGGATAAGGACAATTATGCGACATTGGATTCTAAGGGTGCAATCTGGGCAATCGGCGCCGGAATCGGAAAGCCTGGTGTAGGCCCGTCTTGGAATACTGACGACGGTGTCTGGTGCATGGCTCAGACAGAGGCTGGCGTTTATAGCATAACGTTCACTGCCGGAGCATCTATCTCCAAGACCGGATTCTCATTCAAGTTCTTCTGCCAGAGAGGCTGGGGCGACGAGTTCGGCTCTTACACTTCTGTCAATGACGAGACCGGTTTGTTCAAAGTTACATCCGTCGGCAATATCGAGCCGGCAACTGACGGAACTTCACTCGAAGTCGGCAAATCATACCAGTTTATTGTGGATGCCAATGCTGGAAACAGTGCTGCCACACTCACAATCAAGAATGTGGAGATACCTGTCAATTCATTGGATATCAAGGTGAACGGCATTCAGGCAAGCCGCCTGTCCGCAACTCACTATCAGATCGCTTCTATAGCATTGAACAAGGATGAGTCTATTGCTATTTCCGGAGTTTCTGACCTCGCGAGCTGGTATCTCGACCCGGATTTGTTCTACCTCGACGGCGCGACCATCAAACTCAATGTCGTAAGCGGTACGTTCGCAGTGGATCTGTACCTTGACTATGGTTATGCGACTCTCCGCAGACTTGCCGCTGACGGTTCTGAGGCTACAATCAAGGATGGTGCCCTCTGGATGATGGCATGGGGACTTGCCAATCCTGTGATGACCAGTCAGTTCGCATTTAACCCTGGATCGGCCTTCTGTATGGCCCAAGTCCGTCCGATGGTATTCCAGCTTACCGGAACTGCAGTGGACGAGAAAGACGGCACCACACTCGGCGGAAGATTCAGATATGACTACATTTCTGCGAAGTACTTCGGTCAGGACGGCTGGGGTACAGAGAAAGGAAAGATTCTCGGTGATGCAGGAAGCGTGGAATACACGGACAGCGCTGCGGAGTTCTTCGATACCACAGTGGGATTGAACGATAACATTGGCCTTAAGGAAGGTGTCCAGTTGGAAAAAGGCTCAGTATATGTCCTTACCATTGACCTTTCTACTACTGCGACAGACGGTGTGGAATTGATTGACTTCAAGAAAATCAAATAATTGAACAGTGTTGCTTCGAGAAAACGAAGCTCTAGACAAAACCTATTTATTGAAGAGTCCGGTGTCCAGAACAGATGCCGGACTTTTCTTTTTTTACGCGGCTTTGAGTATCTTCGCAGAATATTTGAGAAAATTCCTCCGTATCGACGTATGAAGAAATTTGCATATTTAATTCTGATCTTGTGCCTGTACTCCTGCAGGCATGAAACCGGCATGGTGAGGGAGACTATAAACGACCTTGATGCGACATTGGAGATGAAGGAGACCTATGAGAAGGCTTTCGATTCCCGTATCAAATCCATCCGTGAAGTTTACCGCTCTGACAGAAGTTACGAAAATCAGATTGCGTTCAATTTCAGGATGGCAAACGAGTTCCGTTCGAACAATTTCGACTCGACGGTATTCTTTCTCGCATCCAACAAGAGGCTGGCTTCGCAACATGGTGATAAAGAGCGGCTTGCAGCTGCGAATCTTTTTCTTGTGGAGGTGTATGCAAAGGCCGGATATCACATTGAAGCTAATACTCTGATGCAGCATGTGATTTCAGAAGGAATACCTGCCGGTCAGAAACTCCAGTATTTGCGTACCAGACACACTTTGGCCGGGGAACTTATGTACTATGCCTCTGACGATACGGTAGGAGAGTACCAGTTTGATGACAGAAACAAGTTGAGGGATTCTCTGATGAAGTATGTCACGCCTGGAACCTACGAGTGGTATAATCTGAACAGGGAGGCGGCCTTGTCTGCCAAAGATTCTGCATCCGTGAGAAAATTCGCGCAGAAGATGATGTCAATGTCGAAGGACAAGGACTTGAAGAAATATGCCAGCGCGTGCTACTATTATTCTGAGGGAGTGCCTGGAAATCAGAAAGATAGTGCTCTTTATTGGCTGGGTAAGTCGGCTCAGGCTGATATCCGTGCCGCCAATAAGGATTATGCTTCGTTGAACATGATAGCGCAGAATATTTTCAGTAGGGGAGACGTGGACAGAGCCTTCAAGTATTGTGCGGACCATTGCATGCAAGACGCTCTCTCATATAACGGAAAGCTGCGTCCGTGGCAGATTTCCAAGTACTTCCCGCGTATCGAACATGAATATGAACTGCGCCAGAGAAGACAGAGCCGTCTGATGACCGGAGCGGTCGTTTTTGTCAGTCTGTTATTGGCCTTGCTGGCCTTGCTTTCTCTTCATATCTTCAGGCATCATCAGGAACTTGCCAGAACGAATGATGAACTCAAGTCATTGAACAACAGGATAAAAGAATCGGATAAAATCAAGGAGGAGTATATTGCCCTGTTCCTTGGCATGGTGTCGGATAACATAAACAAGACGCGTAAATATCAGAATCATATTCTCAAGTATCTCAAGCGTGGCAATGAAAAGTATATCATTGACGAAATCGAGATGCTTCCTCCGATAGATGAGGATATCAAGACATTCTACAAGATGTTCGATGAGACCTTCCTGAATCTTTATCCGGATTTCATTGAACAGTTCAATGCCTTGCTGACGGAAGGCTCCGCCATCGTGCCGAAGGACAATGATATGCTGACTCCAGAACTCAGAATCTTCGCTCTGGTGAAACTCGGTGTAAGTGAATCGTCTAAAATCGCGTCCCTTCTGCACTACTCGGCCAACACTGTGTATAACTACCGGGCTAAAATCAAGAACAAGTCGCGCGGACCACGTGACCAGTTCGAAGACATGGTCAGGGAAATCAGATGATATCTTTTTCGGGCCGGTCCGTTGGTTATGAGTCGTTTTTTTTGTAATTTTACGCGATTATTTGCAAAACGACGTGAGGGTGACTTTTGCATAACCCATTGACAATAAACATTAAAACATTTTATATGACACAGAAAAAATCAAACATCGTGGCCATCATTACAATGTGCTTCATCTTTGCGATGATCTCATTCGTGACCAATATGGCCGCACCTTTCGGAAACATCTGGAAAGGCCAGTACAGCTGGGCCGGCATGATGGGTAACATGATGAACTTTGCTGCATATCTCTTCATGGGAATCCCTGCAGGAAAGATGCTTCTCAAGTATGGTTACAAGAAAACGACTCTCGTTGCACTTGCAACAGGTTTCATCGGTATGGTAATCCAGTGGATTTCAAGCCGCACATTCCTCGGTGCATCTGCAATTTATGTATATCTTCTCGGCGCATTCGTCTGCGGATTCTGCGTATGTATGCTCAATACCGTTGTCAATCCTATGCTCAACATCCTCGGTGGCGGCGGAAACAAGGGTAACCAGTACATCCAGATCGGAGGCTCATTGAACTCACTCGCAGGAACATTGACCCCGCTCCTCGTAGGTGTTCTTATCGGAACTGTTACTGACAAGACAGCCATGAGCGATGTTGCTCCGCTTCTCTTCATCGCGATGGGTGTATTTGCGGTTGCCTTCCTCATCATTTCAAAAGTGAACATTCCGGAGCCTGCAGCTGAAAGAAAATCAGTAAAATACGAGCACAGCCCTTGGAGCTTCCGTCACCTCGTGCTCGGCGTGATTGCAATCTTCTTCTATGTCGGTGTTGAGGTCGGTATCCCTGCACAGATGATCTTCTACTTCTCTGACACTACAGAGGCCGGTGCCGGTATCGCAGTCAATGGAGCTGCCATCGGTGGCGCCATTGCAGCAGTTTACTGGCTTCTCATGATGGTAGGCCGTATCTGCAGCTCATTCATCAGCGGCAAGGTAAGCACAAAGGTTCAGCTCACAGTTGTATCGACAGTCGCAATCATCTTCGTCATCATTGCCATCTTCCTTCCGAAGGACATTACCATGACAATGCCTGCATACAGTGTTGAGGACGGCTTCACAATGGCAGCAGGAGTTCCTGTGAAGGCTCTCTTCTTCGTGCTCTGCGGTCTTTGCACATCACTCATGTGGGGAGGTATCTTCAACCTCAGTACTGAGGGCCTCGGAAAGTATACAGAGCAGGCTTCTGGTATCTTCATGATGATGGTTGTCGGCGGTGGCGTCATGCCTCTTATCCAGGACTTCCTCGCAAGCGCAGTAGGTTACATGGGAAGCTACTGGCTTGTAGTTGCAATGCTTGCATACATCCTCTATTATGCTCTTGTAGGATGCAAGAATGTGAATCCTGAAATTCCAGTAGAATAACATTTAATTTGATTGATTATGAATAAGATGGATATGCCTTATGTAGTGGGTGTGGATGTCGGCGGACAGACTACCAAGATAGGCGTTGTAGATATGCGCGGCCAGGTTCTGGCCCAGACAGTTATCCGTACGGACACTTATGGCGAGGTCGATCCTTATATCGACGAACTCGCTGAAGCTATCAACAAAGTGATTGCGGATGCAGGTGTTACCGGTCAGGTGCGCGGTATCGGAATGGGTATTCCTAACGGAAACTACTATACCGGAGAAATCGAGAATGCGGTCAATCTCAAGTGGGGCAACAAGGGAAAAGTTCCTGTCGCAAGCCTCCTGAAAGAGAAGATGAACGGTATTCCTGTAGCTCTTACCAATGATGCAAATGCAGCTGCAATGGGTGAGATGACCTACGGAGCTGCACGCGGTATGAAGAACTTCATCATGATTACCCTCGGCACAGGTGTCGGCAGCGGTATCGTTATCAATGGCGAGGTTGTCTATGGGCATGACGGATTTGCTGGCGAACTCGGTCATACATGCGCGGTAAGACACAATGGCCGTCTCTGCAACTGCGGAAAGACAGGCTGTCTCGAGACCTATACCTCTGCGACAGGTGTTGCCCGTACAGCCCGCGAGTGGCTCGACTTGAGTAATGAGCCTTCTTCTCTCAGAAGCCTTGACAATATTTCATCCAAGGATGTTTTCGAGGCTGCCAAGGAAGGTGACAAGCTCGCTCTCAAGATTTTCGAGTACACAGGAACAATCCTCGGACAGTCATTTGCCGATTTCATCGCTTTCAGCGCACCTGAGGCTATCGTCCTCTTCGGTGGTCTGGCACGTGCGAAGGAATTCCTCCGCGAGCCTATCGAAAGGTCAATGAATGCAAACGTTCTTCCTTTGTGGCGTGACAAGGTGAAGATCGTCTTCTCTCAGCTTAAGGAATCAGATGCCGCCATCCTCGGTGCATCTGCATTGGCTTGGGAACTCTAAAGATATTTGTCGGCGCAGGCCGACGGACAGAATAACTCAAACGGGATGCTGACGTTTTGCCGGCATCCCGTTTACGTGTACTTGAATCTAACCTAATTGTTTACGTCATAAATGCCGTTTTCCGAAAGTCTTGCACGTGAAAACGGAAATTTCTGTAAGTTTTATGTGAAATGAACCAGTTTTGAACCGGATTGTTTCGTAGGGAACTTTTATCTTTACGTTCACATTACTACTTACTTGACTTGATTATGAAAAATGATTGAGACTGGCTGGACTCAGAAAATCCGGTCAGTCTCGATTGGTTATATGTTCGGGTACTTCACTTCGGTAAGGAACAGCGCATGTCCGGGAACGGACTGGCCCGCATCGGAGCGTGTACCTGCATTGACAAGTTCCTGAATCCATCCGGCAGGCTTCCGGCCGCGGCCGACCTCCAGCATTGACCCGACTACGGCTCTTACCATGTTTCTGAGGAACCTGTCGGCCCGTATTGTGAACACGAGATAGTCTCCGTCAGAGTATGGATAGCCCATCATCGTCACGTGGTCAGGTCTCCAGTATTCCCATCGAGCTTCGGTTACTGTGCAGATGGAGGTTTTGTTGTTTCCGCCCACTTTCTCGAAGCACCTGAAATCATGTTCTCCGAACAGGAATCCGCAGGCTTTGTTCATGGCCTCCAAGTCCAGATCGTATGGGCAGAAATGTGACCTTGACGCTATGAAAGGGTCTTTTTTTCTGTGTATGAAATATTTATAGGCCCTGCTGGTGGCGTCGAATCTCGCATGAAAATCATCATTGACCTTGAATACCTTGTGTACTGCTATTTCTGCCGGTAACATGGCATTTAATTTGTAGCATAGCCAGCCGGTCTCAGAAACGCGTGCAGACTCAGTTTCGAAGTGCGCTACATAGTTTATTGCGTTCACTTTTGTGTCGGTACGCCCAGCACCGGTAACCATTATTTCTTCGTTCAGGAGAGTTGAAAGAACTTTCTGCAGGCTATCCTGAACTGAAGGGGCGTTTGACTGAATCTGCCAGCCCGAAAAGGCAGAGCCGTTGTATGACAAAAGTATGCAGTATCTCATGAAGTTGCTGTTTTAATCTGTACTGAGACCGGAAAAATGGTCTGCAGGCACAAAGATAATAAATCTGCCGCTGCCAGACGTGTAATGAAATTTAAAATTATACAATAATGGAAAGTGTTAATATCAAAGAACTCAATGAGCGCATCCAGCGCGAGAGCTCTTTCGTTGACCTTCTTTCGATGGAAATGGGCAAGGTCATTGTGGGACAGAAACAGCTTATCGAGAATCTGCTCATAGGCCTTCTCGCAAACGGCCATATTCTCCTCGAAGGCGTCCCTGGACTTGCTAAAACATTGGCAATCAATACTCTTGCTCAGGCTGTGAGCGCTAAATTCAGCCGAATTCAGTTTACTCCTGATTTGCTTCCTGCCGACGTTCTGGGAACATTGATCTATTCTCAGAAGAACGAGCAGTTCGAGGTCCATAAAGGCCCTATCTTCGCGAACTTCGTGCTTGCGGATGAGATTAACCGTTCTCCGGCCAAGGTTCAGTCTGCCCTTCTCGAGGCTATGCAGGAGCGTCAGGTAACCATCGGCGAGGAAACTTTCAAACTGCCGGAGCCTTTCCTTGTGATGGCGACGCAGAATCCTATCGAGCAGGAGGGAACATATCCGCTTCCAGAAGCACAGGTCGATCGTTTCATGCTGAAAGTTGTGGTCTCATATCCTAAAAAGGAAGAGGAACGTCAGATTATCCGCATGAACAATACGGGAGAATTCCCTAAGGCGCAGCCGGTTGTGTCGCCTGAAGATATCGTTCGCGCACGTCAGGTCGTCCGTGATGTCTATATGGATGAGAAGATTGAGAAATATATCGTGGATATTGTATATGCCACAAGAACTCCTGCTGATTACAACCTCAAGGAACTTTCAGGCCTGATTTCCTACGGCGCCTCTCCTCGTGCCAGCATTTCATTGGCCATGGCAGCGAAGGCTTATGCTTTCATAAAGAGAAGAGGATATGTAATCCCTGAGGATGTGCGTGCAGTATGCAACGAGGTCCTCCGCCATCGTATCGGACTTACTTATGAAGCTGAGGCTGAGAATATTACCACGGAGAACATTATTTCTCAGGTACTCAACGCGGTGATTGTCCCTTAATGCGCAGTCCCCGAAAACTGGTGAAAATCTAATAATATGGACCAGAATGCAAGTGACCTGCTGAAAAAAGTCAGGAAAATTGAAATCAAGACAAGGGCTCTCTCGCATCAGATATTTGCGGGAGAGTACCATTCTGCTTTCAAGGGACGTGGTATGGCTTTCAGCGAGGTCCGCGAATACCAGTACGGTGACGACGTGAGGAACATGGACTGGAATGTAACCGCCAGGCTGAGAGCACCTTACGTAAAAGTGTTCGAAGAAGAGCGTGAAATGACGGTCATGCTTCTCATTGATATCAGCCGCTCGGGATTCTTCGGCACTGTAGGAGGGACCAAGCGTGATATGCTGGCCGAGATAGCCGCCGTGCTTTCATTTTCGGCGATTATAAACAACGACAAAGTCGGAGCCCTGTTTTTCAGCGACAGGGTGGAAAAGTTCATCCCCCCGCGCAAGGGCCGCAGCCATCTGCTCCGCATCATCCGCGAAATCATCGAACTGAAACCGGAATCATCCGGAACAAACATAAGCGAGGCGCTCAGGTTCCTTACCAATGCCATAAAGCAGAAATGTACGGCTTTCCTCTTGTCCGACATGATGGACACGGACGAAGATGGTAGCCCACGATACGAAGATGCGATAAAAGTGGCTGTGAACAGGCATGACCTGTCGGTCATAAGGGTTTTCGACCCGCGCGAAAGGACGATTCCGGACATCGGTCTTGTCAATGTTAAAGACTCTGAGACAGGACAGACCGCCTGGATCAATACCGCAAGTGCGAAAGTCCGCCGGGAATATGCGGCTGCCGCAGAGAGGTCTGAGGCCAATGCCGTGAAACTTTTCCGAAGGTATCAGATCGACAATGTAGCGATTTCGACCGGAAGTGATTACGTCAAGAGTCTTATGGCCTTTTTTGACAATAGATAGTTATGAAGAGGATAATGATGGCATTGTTCGCATCGTGCATTTTCGCGGTGTTGACATCTGCCCGAGAAAGAGAATATGATCCGGCTGTTCATCCGGGTATCGTCCCGTCAGGAGAAGCCTTTCTGGAACAGTTGCAGAAAAGGGATTCTGTCCTGATAGCTGACCAGCTCCGATATGGTTTCCGTCTTGACAATGTCAAGGCAGGTACCGTATTGGGCCTTCCTGACCTCTCGAAAGGTGTCATGGACAGCATCGAACTGGTCAGTGACTGGAAGATTGATACCCTGAAAATCAGGAGAAAGACTCAGGAGATGAACCTCGAGGGCAGTTTCGTCATAACCTCATTCGATGAAGGAAAATACGAACTTCCGGACATCGCCGTCCAGAGGACGACGCCTGACGGAAAAACCGACACCCTGCTTTTCGCAGGAAAGGATCTTGAGGTTTTGTCAATGCCGGTAGATACGACCACTTTCAAACCTCACGACATCAAGGGCCAGATACGTTACCCTCTGACATTCAAGGAAATCCTTCCATATATCATTGGCATACAGCTTCTTGCCGTGATTATAATCCTTGTCGTTTCTCTGCTTAAGATGCGCAAAAAGAATGAATCCGGAGAAGGCGGCGTGAAAGAGCCGGCTTACATAGTGGCTCTCAAGAAACTCGACAAGTTCCGCGGAAACAAACTTTGGGAACCTGAAAAGCAGAAGCAGTTCTATAGCGGTGTGACAGATGTCCTCCGCGAATATATCGCGGCGAGATTCGGTGTCGGAGCCATGGAAATGACGACTGCTGAGATATTCGAAGGCCTGAAAGACAAGGAGATACCTCAGGAGATAATGGAAGAGACCAGAAATCTTTTCGTCACGTCCGACCTTGTGAAGTTTGCCAAGATGACGGTTTCCGACGATGAAAATGTGAAAGCTGTCCCGTCTGCCGTAAGGTTCGTGACAACTACTTGGAAATCAGAAGAAGAGGAGGAGAAATAGTATGTTTTTCGAATATCCGCATCTGCTGTGGCTGCTGGTCATTCCTGCATTGCTCATTGTTCATTACATTTATCTGGAGCTTTGCGGAAGGCGGCCTCACCTCAGAGTGTCTGACATAAGATATTGGAAAGCCGGCGGCAAGTCAGTGCTGTCATACCTGAGACATGCTCCGATACTGCTGCGGACAGTCGCATTGTCGATGATAATCATCGCAATCGCCAGACCGCGTTCGTCCAGCAAGATGGACAAAATCGACACGGAAGGCATTGATATAGTTCTTGCGATGGACGTTTCCACCAGTATGCTCGCAAGGGACTTCACTCCTGACAGGATCAGCGCGGCCAAAGATATTGCTATCGAGTTCATTTCGCAGCGTCCTTCAGACCGCATAGGTATCGTTGTATTCGCGGGTGAGAGTTATACTCAGTGCCCGTTGACGACTGACCGTGCGACATTGATAAACCTCATGAAGGAGATTCAGACCGGACTTATCGAGGATGGAACGGCGATAGGAAACGGACTTGCGACGGCCGTGGCCAGGATGCAGGGGTCGGATGCGAAGAGCCGTGTTGTCATACTTCTTACTGATGGTGTGAACAACAGGGGAGAGATTACTCCGCAGACTGCTGCTGATATCGCAAAGACTTATGGCATAAGGGTTTATACGATTGGTGTGGGCGCAAACGGCACTGCACCTTATCCTGTGATTACTCCGTGGGGCGTACAGATGCAGGATGTGGAAGTAGAAATCGACGAGGACCTCCTCAAGGGCATTGCGGAGACTACCGGAGGACGTTATTTCCGCGCTACCGACAATACCAAGCTTTCGGAGATTTATTCTGAAATCAACAAGATGGAAAAGGCGCGCACTACCATTGACAGTTTCCCTGTATATAAGGAACTTTTCATGGACTTCGCCCTTGTGGCATTGATCTGTCTCCTTCTTGAAGTGGTGTTCAATGCGTTTATATTGAAGAGGTTGCCGTAAAAACGAAGCGTTATGATTTATTTTGCACAAGCACAATATCTTTTTCTTCTGCTGCTCGTTCCGGTTTTTCCGGTACTTTACGGGCTGATGCAGTACAGGCGCACGCGGAGGATCCGCAAGTTCGGCGACGAGAAACTTGTCAATGAACTTATGCCGTCCCGTTCACGTACCAAAGGATGGGTGCGTAACATCCTCTTTTCATTGGCCTTCATGTTCTTCGTAATCGGTCTTTCCCGTCCGCAGATGGGTGCGAAGCTGAAGGAACATCAGAGCAAGGGTGCCGAGGTCATGATCGCTTTGGACGTTTCCAACTCGATGTTGGCGAGGGATTATTCACCGAACCGTCTTGAGCGTGCTAAACTGGCCATTTCCAGACTTGTGGACAAGCTCGACGGTGACAGAGTGGGCCTGGTACTCTTTGCCGGAACCTCCTTTGTGCAACTCCCGATTACTACTGACTATGTCTCTGCCAAGATGTTTCTCGGGAACATTTCCACTGAGTCGATACCTGTCCAGGGTACTGCAATCGGCGATGCGATAAATACTTGCATCAGAAGTTTCAGTGCGCAGAGCGAGAAGAGTCGTGCGATAATCGTGATTACCGACGGAGAAAACCATGAAGATGACCCTGTGGCTGCTGCAAAACAGGCTGCCGACATGGGAATTATGGTCTATACGATAGGTGTAGGTTCTCAGCAGGGACAGCCGATTCCGATGAAAAACGGGCTTCTGAAAGACTCCGAAGGCAATATTGTCGTTACCAAACTGGATGAAAATACGCTGGAGGAAGTTGCGAAGGCCGGAAATGGGGCCTATGTCCATGCCGGCAACGACGAATTCGGACTGAATCCCGTCATCAATGACATAAGGAAACTGGATGAGGAAGAGTTCAAGTCCATTGTTTTCGAAGAATATGATGAGCAGTTCATGTATTTCTTCGCGATAGCATTGGGCCTGCTTGTGATACAGATGCTGATAGGAGAGCGCAAAGTGCTGCGTCATCTCTTTGATAAAAGATAGGTAAGATGAAGAGTTTCAGATATATACTGGTTGTATCAATGCTGCTTTCAGTGGCATTGACCGCGTCTGCACAAGTCGATAGACACGACGTGCGTGCAGGAAACCGCAAATTCAGGAAGGACAACTGGAAGGAAGCGGACATTTCCTACAGGAAGGCTCTTGTGAAGGATTCTACATCCGTGGCGGCCAATTATAATCTGGCCAACACCTTGTATCGTCAGGAAAATTATGAGGAAGCGGAGAAACTGATGAAGAAGATCGGGGACAATGCTTCTGCAAGTGCCAATGCGGCTGATTACTGGTACAATACCGGAGATATCGCGATCGCCAAGAAAGACTGGCAGGGGGCTGTCAATGCCTTCAAGGAGGCTCTCCTGAAGAATCCTTCCGATATGGATGCGAAAGAGAACTACATCTATGCGAAGAAGATGCTGGAGAACCAGCAGAAGAATGGCGGCGGCAAAGGGGATGGTCAGGACAACCAGGACCAGAACAATCAGAATCAGGACCAGAACAAGAATGGTCAGGATCAGAACAAAGATCAGAATAATGACCAGAATAAGGATGGTCAGAACAAGGATCAGGACCAGAACCAAAATCAGAATAACGGTCAGGGGAATGGCAGTCAGCAGCCTCAGCAGGGTCAGGAAGGGAAGATTTCTCCTCAGCAGGCCCAGCAGATGTTGAGGGCTATCCAGGCCAAAGAGAAAGAAACTCAGGATAAAGTAAACAAGGAAAAGGCTGACGCATTGAAGTCAAGACAGAAAGAAAAGAACTGGTAGGATTATGAGAGCATTGATAAGAAAAGCAGTTTTGGTATGTGTGCTGGCATTGGCCTGCATATCTGCGATTGCACAGAGCCACATCAAGGTGGATGCACCTGGCATTGTGGGCGCGGACGAACAGTTCAATGTCACTTTTATCATTGACGGGGAAGACAAACCCGGCGGCTTCAACTGGGCTCCAGGTGATGATTTCAATCTTGTGTGGGGTCCGCAGACAGGTTCTTCTACGAGCATAAGTATAGTGAACGGAAAGAGGTCCAAGACTTCGCAATATACTTATACTTACATCATTACGCCTAAGAAGACCGGAAAGTTCGAGCTTCCTGCAGCATCAGCCAAGATACGTGGAAATGTCGTTACATCTTCCCCTGTGGCTATCGAGGTCCTTGCCAACGGCTCGTCATCGTCCTCTTCGCAGCAGTCCGGAGGTGCGTCCACCGGTTCGGCAGGCTCCAAAACGTCAGTCTCGTCCGGGGACCTTTTCCTCAAGTTTACCCTCAGCAAGACCTCTGCTGTGGTCGGAGAGCCGATAACTGCGGAACTGAAACTCTACCAGAGTGTGGATATAGCAGGTTTTGAAGGCGCCAAGTTCCCGACTTTCAACGGCTTCTGGAGTCAGGAGACTGCATCGCCGAATAACATTGAATTTCATCGTGAAGATGTGGGCGGTCATATTTACAATGCGGCTCTGATTCGTCGCTATGTCCTCATACCGCAGCAGGCAGGAACATTGACCATAGATCCTGCGGAGCTTGTCTGTCTTGTCAATGTCAGGACGGCGCCCCGTTCTACCGGAAGTATTTTCGACAGCTTCTTCGACAATGACTATGCTACTGTGCGTAAGAGAATTACCACGCCGGCGGTCCATGTCCATGTCAAGTCATTGCCTGCCGGAGCGCCTGCTGATTTCGGAGGCGGCGTAGGCAATTTCCGAATTTCAGCGCGTCTGAGCAAAGACGGACTCAAGACCCATGAGGCGACATCTCTTATCGTGACTGTTTCAGGACGTGGCAATGTGTCGCTTCTGGAGGCACCGAAGATCGATTTTCCGGCAGATATGGAAGTCTATGACACCAAGATTTCGGAAAATACCGACAAGAGCAGCGGCGGAACATCAGGAAGCAAGACTTTCGAATATCCGTTCATTCCGAGAAGTCATGGTGAGTTCACGATAGGACCGGTACACTATTCATATTATGATGTCAATGCCGGCAAGTATGTGACTGTCAGCACTGAACCTATTACTTTCAATGTGGAGAAGGGCTCTGCTGCAAGTCAGACAGTTTCTTCCGGAGTTGTCATGCCGGACAGGAAAGGCGTCAGGAATCTGGGAGAGGATATACGTTTCATAAGGACAAGGGTACCTTCTTACGAATTCAAGACTCATTTCTTCGTCCAGTCTCTCGGGTATTGGATTTGTGTTATACTTCTGATTGCCGCAGCAGTTGTTGTCTGGGTTGTGATGCGTGGAATGGAGGCCAGGAAGGCTGACGTGGTTGGAACCAGAAACAGAAAGGCTACGAAGATGGCATTGGCCCGTCTTAAGATAGCCGGTGATTTCCTGAAGAAGAATCTGTATTCTGCATTCTACGAGGAACTTCATAAGGCACTTCTCGGTTTCATCTCAGACAAACTCAATATCGGTGCCGAGGATCTGAATAAGGAAAATATCGTGGACAGACTTCTGGAAAGCAATGTGCCTCAGGAACTTGCAGATGAGTTTGCGTCTCTTCTAGATTCGTGTGAGTTCGCCAGGTATTCTCCGGATGGAGGAAATGAGGCCATGAATACTCATTATAATGAAGCTGTAAAAGTGATATCATCCATTGATTCCATTATGAAAAACAGCAAAAAGGGCTCTTCATCAGCGACTGCCGCTCTTGTGACAGCGGTGCTCCTTGCGATTCCTTCCGTTTCGGAAGCTGCTGATACTTCTTCTCTTGATTCTTTGTGGACCAAGGGAGTAGAGGCTTATACTTCAGGCAATTGGAACGAAAGCGTGGAGTTGTGGAAAGAACTTGAAAGTGTAGGAGTTGTATCTCCTGAGCTGTATTATAATCTAGGAAATGCATATTACAAGTCAGGCGATTATGCCCATGCCATCCTTTATCTCGAGAGAACTCTCAAGATTAATCCTTCAAATTCAGATGCGAGGTATAACCTTGAGTTTATAAACAGTATGATTCAGGACAAAATCGACGCGGTTCCGGAATTCGTATTGAAAAGCTGGGCCAGAAAACTCAGTTACCTGATGAGTCCTGATTCCTGGGCATGGCTGTCGATTGCACTGCTTGCATTGACATTGACCCTGGTGCTTCTGTTCCTTTTGGGCGGGACGACGGCTTTCCGCAGGTGCGGATTTTATGGGGCGATTGTGGCGCTGCTGCTGAGCCTCGGCACCTACAGTTTGGCATTGTGGCAGCGGAATTCCTGTCTTAAGGCCTATTATGCCGTGGTTATGATTCCGGTTTCTTCAGTGAAGAGTTCACCTTCTTCGGAGTCCTCGAAGGATTTGTTCATTCTCCATGAAGGAACTAAGGTTCAGATACTTGACTCGGTAGGGCAGTGGAAGAACATTTCCCTCTCTGATGGGCGTCAGGGATGGATAAAAGATAACGACATTCAAATGATATGATGAAGAAAAACCTACTCCTTATAGTGTCCGCTGTTGTGCTTTTGTGCATGACGCGGGCATTTGCGTATGCTGGGGAACCTGCTGACAGTACGTTGAGGTTCGCTTTTTTGACTGATACTCATCTCGCTGAGAATACTGGTGCGATAGAAGACCTCGCAGCCTGTCTGAAGGATGTAAACAGGAATGACTCCCTTGATTTCGTCCTTTTCGGAGGTGACATTACCGATTTCGGAACCGACAAGGAAATCGCACTGGCCAAGAGCATGATGGATACCTTGAAATTCCCATATTATGTGGTTCAGGGCAATCATGATGCGAACTGGTCCGAGAGCGGATGCAATACCTTCCTGAAAGTCTTCGGATATGAGCATTTTGATTTCAAGGTGAAGGGGTGGCGTTTTCTTGGCTGCAACAGCGGCCCAGACATGAGGATGGCACCGGGACTCGTTCCCCGTGAGACGATGGAATGGCTCAAGTCACTGGATGATGACGGGAAGGCCATTTTTATAAACCACTATCCGATGGACTCCTCGGTGCTGAATTACTTTGATGTCACGAGACAACTGAAGAAGGTCGGTGTCAGATTTCAGATAGGAGGACACTGGCATCAGAACATTGACAAGAATTATCAGGGTATTCCTGCGGTTCTCTGCCGTTCTACGCTTTCGGCGGGCAAGCGTCCCGGATATAATATCGTGAGAATTACTCCGACACGTATAACATTCTCTGAAAGAAGGATTTATGGAGATACTGCGGTGGAGTTTGCCCCGTGGTATGTATATGAATTCCCTTTGTCTGCACCGGCTGACACTGTCCACTATGATGCGGACGGACTTCCTGACGACTATCCGTGGATGCGATACGATGTCAACAGCCGTTATCCTCAGGTGAAGGAGGAGTGGAAAAAGACGTTTGAGGCCAACATCGCGGCAGGTTTTGCCGTAAGTGGCGGCAAGGCATATTTCCCTCTGGCCTCAGGCGAGATGAAATGTATCTCCCTAAAAGACGGTAAAGAGCTGTGGTCCAAGAAGTTCGGAGGAAAGATATATTCTACTCCTGCCGTGTCCGGCAATACTCTTGTTTTCGGATGTACGGACGGAAATGTATATGCCGTAAAGACTTCCAACGGTGATGTCAAGTGGCAGTATAAGACTGCCAAGTCAGTATTGGCTTCACCTCTTGTCATGGACGGAGTTGTCTATATCGGAGGTTCTGACAATGCATTCCGTGCATTGGACCTGAAAGACGGACGTGCCATCTGGACTTATGACGGAGTCGAAGGACATGCGATATCTACGCCTTATGGTGACAAGGACAGGGTAGTGTTCGGGACATGGGGCCGCAAACTCTATTCGCTTGATCCGAAGACCGGCAGGGAACAGTGGGTGTGGACTGTAAAGAAGAGTTCGAGGATGTATTCCCCCGCACATTGTGTCCCTGTATATGGTTCAGGCAGAATATTCGTGGCAGTACCGGACAGGAAGGTCTATGCCATAGATGCAAGGACAGGAAATGAACTGTTCCGCGTGGACGGTGGACGTGATGCCATCGGTATCAGCCCCGACAGAAAGACAGTTTATTCCAAGGTCATGTTCGGAAGCGCCTATGCGTTTGCTTCCGATGTGCCGGCTCCGGCCCCGGGAAAGGAACTTGACTCTTCTGAAAAAATCTGGACAGTCAGGGACAGCCTCGGATATGATATCGGAACATCGGCATTGACAGTGGCCGGCGGGCTTCTTCTCATTCCTTCCGACAAGGGAAACATTGTCGCGCTGGACGCGGCCGACGGCTCTTTCAAATGGGCGCACAAAGTTTCATTGGCATTGGTCAATCCTTTGAAAATTATTGAGAAACGTGGCCGCATAAGCATCCTAGCCTCGACAATGGACGGGACCGTGGAGTTATTGACACTGGAAAATTAACAACAAACCAACAAATAACTATGAAGTTGCTTTTAAGGATTACTTATAGCAACTTTTTTTATTTTTTTCAAAACAGCTCTAAGGGTTTTTTGTCAGTTGTTGCGACTATATGACAGGAGAGTAACAAGTGGACACTATGATGCGCGACATATTGATGTCGATTTCTTTGGAGAATTCGCAGTACTCGTTCAGGCAGTTGTATGAACTGTATGGCGGGCTGGTGTATCGTTATGTCGGGCTGTATATACGCGACAGAGGAGCCGTGGACGAGATTGTCTCGGATGTCTTTATGGCATTGTGGAACAACAGACGCTCTCTTCAGCAAATCAGCAATTTCCGGGGGTATGTGTACAGGATCGCAAAATTCAAGGCCGTGGACTATATAAGGAAGGATAAATCCAGGATGACCTTTTGCAATGACGATATGCTCGAGCTGTTCGCCGGTACGGAAACCAGTCAGGAAGACGACTGCATATCTGATGAGATCGTGCGTGAACTCAACTCGGCCATCGAGACACTGCCTCCTAAATGCCGGATGGCGTTCAAGCTTGTCAGGGAGGACAAGATGAAATACAAGGATGCCGCCGAACTTATGGATATATCTGTGAAGACACTGGAATCCCATATCCGGATAGCGATGAAGAAGATTTTCAGCGTTCTCGGTCATTCAAAAAAACTATGATGGAAAACAGAAAAGACATAGAGACACTTGTCGCCGACTATCTCGCCGGCGAAGCTGATGCCGTGGAGATGAAGGCCGTGGAGGCATGGCTGGCCGAGAGCCCGGAGAATAGAGAATTATTCCGGAAGGTATCTGCATATTGGAATGCAGAAGTGACTTCGGCCGCCGACACCTCGCGTGGTTATGTCCTGCTGGAAAAGAAACTTTCCAGCAACCGTCTTCGCTTCAGCCGCGCGGTGGGTTATGCGGCAGGCCTCGCCGCAGCTCTTGTAATCGGCATTTCGGCAGGAATGATGATGTCCGGCCGTAGCGGCCACATCACCGCTTATGTGACAGGGGACAGCATCTCGTCTTTCGTCCTGTCTGACGGTACGCGTGTCAAACTGAACAAAAACAGCACATTGAGAGTTGCGAACGGATATGACCGCCGCTCCAGAAACGTGGAATTGGACGGGGAGGCATATTTTGATGTCGTCCACGACCCGTCGAAGAAATTCAACTTGAAAATGGGAGAGGTGGATGTCACTGTCCTAGGTACGGAGTTCAATGCTGTGAACAAGGCTGACGAGGGGTTTGTCTCTACGTCACTCGTAAGGGGCTCCGTGTTGTTCAGCACGCCGTCTCAGAAAATAAGGCTCTTTCCCGGGCGTATGGCTCGCTATGATGTGGGTCGTGACGAGGTGGAATTCTCGGCATTCGACAAGGACTCCACTACAGCGTGGACGGAAAATCTTATCCGTTATAAATCTGCCGACATCCGAGACCTTATACAGCGGCTCGCTGATGAGAAAGGAGTCACGGCCTTGTTCCGAGGCGATGTTTTCTCCGGGGATGGACCCGTTTCCGGAACTTTGGAGGCTTCCGTGCCTTTTGAACAGATGTTGTCTGTCCTGCAGGTCCAGGTCAGCTTCGTGTGGGAGCGCAGCGGTAACGTCTATGTGATTTACCGCAGTAATGCAGAGTGCTTCTGAGCCACAGTCTTCAAGAGAAATCTATAATCTACATAAATAATAACCGGATGAAACAAAAATTGGTTACAAAAGGAAAGACGGGAGTGTCTGTTTCCCCGTCTTTGGACAATGTCCGTTTCAGGTTGATGGTATTCCTCGCCTCGGTATTGTCATTGTTATTCATCACTCAGGCGGAAATCATAGCCGCCGGTCAGGTGCAGAAGATCTCTGTCCATACAAATGGGCATGAACCGCTGACCTCGGTCTTCAGGACGATCGAGAAAAGCAGCATCTATCTGTTCAACTATCAGGACAAGGATGTCGCCGGTATAAAGGTGTCTGTCTCCATCGACAATGCTACCGTCGAGGAGGTGATGGCCTCTGTTCTCAAAGGTACGGAACTCGCATGGCAGATAAAGGGCAAGAACATCATTGTCTCCGTATCCAGGCAGCAGGCTTCCGGTTCGAGACGTGAGGTCACGATTCGCGGAAAAGTAATTGACTCTGGCGGGCAGCCTATTCCGGGAGTGGGAGTGCTGGAACGGGACGGCAAGAACGGTACCGTGACTGACATTGACGGAAACTACTCGCTTCCAACGACGAAAGGGGTAGTCCTGATTTACAGTTGCATAGGCTATAAGGACTGCACAGCTGTGGTCGGCACTTCGGATGTCATCAACATGACTTTGAATGCAGAAGATATACAGCTTGACGAGGCAGTCGTGACGGCGCTCGGCATCCGCAAGTCCGAAAAAAGCCTCGGATACTCTATCCAGCAGGTCAATGCGGAGGCCTTCTCCAAGGTGAAGACGGACAACCCTCTCAACATGCTGAATGGAAAGATCGCAGGTCTTACTCTGAACACCAGAGCGGCAATTCTCGAGGATCCTGCTGTGCATCTTCGCGGCGAGTCACCTATATATGTGGTGAACGGAACTCCAGTCAAGTACTATAGGGGCATATCCAACGATGATATCGAGAGCATCACCGTCCTGAAGGGACCTCAGGCGGCTGTCCTCTACGGCGCCAGAGGAGCCAACGGAGCGATTCTAATAACCACAAAGTCCGGAACTGCCGACAATAAGGATGTGGACGTCAATGTGAATTCATCCACGATGTTCACGGCCGGCTATCTTACCCTGCCTGATCAGCAGACGATTTATGGTACAGGTGAGTACGGACGCTATGCGTACAAGGACGGAAAAGGCGGCGGACTGTATGACGGTCTATGGACCTGGGGCCCGAAGCTGGATCAGAAGGATCCGCAGTCGCCCAGCGGAATTTGGGAGACTGTCCAGTACAACAGCCCTATAGACCCTGAGACGGGCGAGCGTATCCCGTTGCCTTTCGTCTCCCACAAGAACAACTTCAAGAACTTCCTTCAGGAAGGCCTTGTCACTGACAATAATGTCAGCGTGGCAAAGAAGTTCAACGGCGGTTCCTTCCGTGTCAGTCTTAACCAGATGTACAGACGTGGACAGACTCCTAATACCAATCTCAAGAAATTCGGTATCACGGCAGCCGCGAACTATGACATAACAAAGAAGCTGCATATCAACATGAACATGATATACAGCTATACCTACTCGAAGAACCGCCCTTGGTCAGGATACGGAAACCAACACCCTTATTACAACATTCTCGTGTATATGGGTACCAACAATGATATTCTCGACCTGAAAGACTACTGGGAGGAGGGACAGGTCGGCTATGCCCAGAGAAACTGGAATCATACTTGGTTCAACAACCCATGGTTTGTGGCGTATGAATTCACCCGCCCATACAGTGAGCCGGAGCTTATCGCATCCGCATCGCTTGATTACGATATCATTGACGGACTTAACTTCATGGTGAAGGTTGCGACTGACTCCAAGCATCAGAATCAGGAGGAATGCAAACCTTATGCATGGGTAGGCAATGATAACGGATGCTATTCGGTATCAAGCGACAGGAACGTGGATGTGAACATAGATGCCATGCTCTCGTACAAGAAGAAATTCGGATGGTTCGATGTGGATGCCATGGTCGGAGCCTCCGTGTACGATTCAATGCGTAACTATCAGTGGGCTAGCACCGATGGCGGACTTCTCCAGCCGGACCTCTATAATGTCACCAATTCCACGAACTCGCCGAAGGTTACTACCACCATACAGAGACGGCGTATGGAAGGTGTCTTTGGAACAACTACATTCGGCGCTCTGAATGCCATTTTCCTGACATTCACCGGAAGAAACGACTGGTCATCAACATTGAATCCGGATAACAACTCTTTCTTCTATCCGTCTGTCAGCCTCAGTGGTGTGATGACTTCACTGATAAATCTCCCGAAGGCAATCTCCTTCTGGAAGGTCAGAGGCTCATGGGCAAAGGTCGGTTTTGATCAGAGTTCAGTATATCTGCTCGAAAATTCATACTCGTTCAATAAATATTGGGGCAACAATGCTTCCATGACACCTCCTACACTTGTGATAGACAAGGGAATCAAGCCTTACTTCACTAATTCTCTGGAGATCGGCACCGATATCCGCTTCTTCGATAACAGGCTGCGTCTGGATTTCAGCTATTACCGGACAAAGGATGAAGGCCAGATCCAGCAGGTGGACATCAACCAGTCCAGCGGATACAGCAAGTTGCTTACGAACGGCAATGACTACAGGAGAAAGGGCTATGAAGTCATTCTCGGCACTGTCCCTGTTCGCACCCGTGACTGGGAATGGAAAATGGACATGAACTGGTCATTGACGAGAAAGTATCTTGACAGGATCTATAACGGGGCATACACCTACAATAATCTCAAGGTGGGTGACAGGGCGGATGCCATCTATGCCCAGGTATGGCAGCGTGACCCGGAAGGCAACTTCATCGTGTACGAGAACAACGGACGTCCGATTGAGGATCCTTACAAAAGAATAATCGGATATTCCGGCCCGGACTGGGAGTTCGGTATTTCGTCAAGCCTCCGCTGGCGCAAGTGGACAATGTCTTTCGACATCTCGGGACGTGTGGGCGGCGTTATCCGTTCAGACCTGAACTCCAGAATGATAGAGGCGGGAACTCACAAGAAGACAGCTGTTCCGGAGAGGGAACTTGACTGGACACAGAAACCGTCATTCATCCCATCCAATGCTGTTATCGTGACTGGAGGAGAAGTCACTTATGATGACCATGGGAATGTGGTCTCTGACACCAGGACATTCGCCCCGTCTTCAACTCCTGTCTATTTCAAGAGTTGGATAGGCTATCTTGGAAAGCTGAACGGACCTTACACTCTTGGATATAACCTGTACAAGGCTGATTTCATCAAATTGAGGAATCTTTCGATCTCGTATGATTTCTCTTCATTGATAAAGAAAAACAAGGTGGTGAAAGGACTGGAGCTGTCACTTATCGGGAATAACCTCTTTATCTGGAAGAAGCTGGACAACGAGGATCCGGATGCGGCGTTCAAGACCTTCTCCTACCCGACAGAAAGGATGGTCGGCTTCAATCTCTCTGTCTCGTTGTAATCTAAAAAGACATTTGGTTATGAAAAATATAAAAGGCGGAATCCTGGGATTCGCACTGATTGGACTGATGACCATGATGGCATCATCCTGCGACTATACTCTCTCGGAGGTCAGCAAGGATGTGAACAGGCCTACACAGGTTCATCCTAAAAACATATTGACAACACTGGACATCAATACGTTCGGTATCGAGTACTACGGCATTGAGCCATACCGTCTCATATGGATGTTCGACTATCGCGGCGGAGGCGGACATTTCAACTTCCTGCGCCGCAACTTCTCCGGTGAATACCAGCGTATTGCCTGGTGCTACGACATGAGGAAAGAGGCTGAACGTGTGGGAGATGAGAGATACTACTATCTTGCTTCGTTCTTCAGGGCATGGTGGATGTTCACTGTCACGCGCCTGTTCGGTGATGTCCCTTATACGGAGGCGGGAACAGGGCGACAGGGCAGTCCGAACTACTACCCTTCCTATGACAAGCAGGAGGATATCATTGCCGGCATCCTGAACGAGCTTGCAGAGGCTAACGAGAAGCTCGCACAGTATGATGCCACCTCCGTTGACGGTGACATCATCTATGGCGGGAACATACACAGCTGGCGCAAGCTTATCAACACCCTGCGTCTGCGCGTCCTTATAAACTGCACGTCTGTGGATTCGATCCATGGCCGAACCCCGAAGGACATGTTTGCTGAAATCGTCAATGACCCCGACGGCAACCCTCTGATGGAGAAGTTGTCCGACAGTGCGATACGTGACGAGGAAGACAATACAAGCAACTATGCCTACTACAATAACAACAACTTCGTGTCTTCATACCGTATATCCAGATATGTCGTGGAGCTCATGAAGAAGAGGAAGGATACAAGGCTTATGCAGATTGCCGAGGTCATGATGAAATACGAGGGTAACTCCTCCATCGATGTCAATGATTTCGCCAACTATAACGGTGTCATTCCTAACCCTGGAGCCAAAAGCTACAACAACAGCGTGGAAATGAATAACGGCAGCCAGTCCAGACTCAAGGGGAAGTGGTATCAGGAGCCTAAGGGACCGTCAGCCATGAATATCAGCTACCCTGAGCTGGAGTTCATTCTTGCCGAGGCTTCTCTCAGGGGATGGATTTCAGGCGATGCGCAGACCTACTACAATGCCGGTATCACAGCAGCATGCGAGTTCCAGGGCATCGGCTCTGCGGCCATAAAGGCTTATCAGGAAAATGCGGATGTCAAGCTTGTCGGCACACCTACGCGGATGCTTGGGAAGATTATTACGGAGAAGTATCTTAATTTCTTCATGCAGGGAGCTTTGGAGCCTTATTTCGAGCTGAGGAGAACCGGGTATCCTGATTATTCGGAATTCCTGGAGAGGAACATTGACAATCTCTATAACGATGGCTATCTTCCTCTGAGGTATTGCTATCCTCAGGCGGAAATCGATAACAATAACAGCAACGTGACCGAGGCCATAAAGCGTCTTGACGAGGGTGATGACAGGAATTCCAGAATGTGGCTTATTTCCGGAACAGACCCTCTCTTTAATCCGGATCCTTTCCCGTTCAGAAACAAGAACCAGTAATATAAACGAGACATTATTATGAAACTGTTTAACAAGATATGTGTTCCGGCGGCGCTGACGCTCGCGATGGCTGCGGCTGTCTCCTGCTCGGACAACGATGACGAGAACGCCGGATGGACGGAGCTGATAAAGGTGGCTACGTACAACATCCAGTATGATAATCAATCCGTGGAAGCTGGAAAATGGGACAACAGAAAGGACCTGATGCAGAAGATGCTGAAAGACTGCGACTTCGACATCTTCGGTGTGCAGGAGCCATACAAGTCCCAGATCGATGACATTGTCTCATGGTTTCCTGAATACGGGTGGGTAGGTGCGAGCATATCCGGCGAGTCGGAGAAGGAGCGTGTCCACTATAACCCGATATTCTACAGGAAAGACCGTTTCACTGTGTTGGACAACGGTATGTTCTGGTACTCCGAAACCCCTGACGTTGTCAATTCCAAGGGATGGGACTCCTATTCTGTGAGAATGTGCAACTGGGTGAAATTCAAGGATAACAGAAATGGAAAGATTTTCTTCCATTTCAATTCACATTTCGACCATAAAGGTGAGACAGCCCGTCTGGAGAGCGCCAAGCTTCTGGTCTCCAAGGTCAAGGAAATTGCAGCTGATTACCCCTCATTCTGCACTGGGGACTATAATACTGATCAGACCTCTGCTCCGTACCAGATAATAATCATGTCTGACCTGATGGACAGCTACAGCAAGGCGCAGTAACGTTCAGGGGACGGAGTCCGTTCCTATAACGGCTATAGTCAGGCCACAGCCACTTCTTCCAGCTCACGCATTGACCATATATTCGTGAGCCGTGGAACGAAGGTATATACTTGGAGTCTCCTCTGCAAGAGTTATGACGGAAAATTCGCTTCCGACCACAACCCTATAGTCATACAATGGTCGCTGCATAGATAATAAATATGATGAACATTATGAAACACATTTATTTGCAAATATTGGCGCTGCTGTCCGTGCTGTCCATCGGTCTGGCTTCATGCAGCAAGAGCGAGCAGGGCATGATATCATTCGATACTCCGGAGATTTCTGCGGTGTCGTCAGCGGGGACAGTGACATTCATTGTCCGTTCCAACACTACCTGGACTCTGGAACCATCATGCGAATGGATCACACTTAATATTACTAAAGGGGCGCAGGGTGCAAGTGTCATCGCTTCAGTCCTTGCGAATCCCGATAAGGATAAGCCGCGTACTGTGTATATCACCGGACGTACATGCGACGGCGATGCTGAAGCTGTGCTGACACTGACACAGATGCCCGAGGAGCCTTATATCTCTCTAGGCGTTGCCGAGCTTCCTGTAAGTTCTGATGCCGCTGAACATTCAGTGCCTATCACAACTAACCTCGAAGATGGCGTTACCGTGTCAGTGGAGTACGAGGAAGGCACCCAGCCTTGGATTTCTGGTGTCAAGGCTGATGGCGGCCTGCTGACTTTCAAGGTCGCCCAGAACCCTACTTCGAAGAACAGGACTGCGGTCATCACAGCTTCCGGAAAAGATAAGTTCGACCGTGAGGCGAAGATCGCTCTTAAGGTAATCCAGAGCCTCAATATGGATCCTTCTCTTGCGGTGGAGACCGATTTCTCTCATGTGATTTCGCTTCCTGTAGGTCAGGTGATGGAGAGTGTATATGTTAAGGGAACCGTTGTGCTTGATGGCAAGAACCCTAACTTCAGTGCCGGGTACTGCACCATCCAGAATGCAGAAGGCCAAGTGATTGTGTTCAAGTCCTCTGTGGATCTCGGGCTAAAGGCAGGTGATGACATCACATTGTGGCTTTTGGGAACGGAACTGCGAGAGATGAATGACGGTGATGCCAAGTATCTCCTTTTCAGCGGTGTCGGCTTTCAGCATATAATGAAGAAGTCAGCCGGTGTCTCTGTTGAGCCTCTTTCGGTTCATATCTCTGATCTTTCTGAATCTATGCTGTACAGGCTAGTGAAACTTCAGGATGTGGAATTCTCCATTCCTTTCGGTGGATATGTGAACTATAATGAGTGGTACGTTGCCGGCCCGGGCTTGAGTAAATTCAAGGAAGGGGATTTCGTCCAGAACTATCCTGCGAGTGTTCGTGATATCAATGGCAATCATGTCTATATGCTGACCAACTTCGCTGTTCCTTACAGGTCCAGCTCCGTTCCTCAGGGGGCAGGCTCATTAACAGGAATCGTGGTGAGCGAGAAGAACTCCAACATGGGGAATATTGGACGGTTCCAGATCAGGCATGTCGAGGAGACTGACATTGCCATGGCTAAGAACAGAAGTGACGGATTTACTGATGTCCTTGTAGAGTGGGATTTCACGAAGCCTGCCGGATTCACTGATGGGCAGAAGTCATTAGCGCCGTCTGCGGGGCAGAAGAATGCAGTGTTCTTCAAGAGTAATTCCACAGGATTCTACAGTGCATACAAGAAGAGTGAAATCTACTTTGTCGAAGAATATCGCGGTGACCAGTTCACCGATGCCGCGAAGACTGCAAATACTTTTAAGAACTGTGCGGTCAGCAGCTCCATATGGGATACCGGTACCTATTGGCTCATCAGCAATGTCTCCACTGCCGGAATAAACGGCACCTTGTCCCTTCAGTTCGCAAGCAACTCGCTTACAAGTACCGGCCCGGCATTCTTCATCGTGGAGTGGTCTCTGGACGGAACTACCTGGACTGCTGTCCCTGATGGCGAGTATCAGGTCATGGGACAGTGTACATCTTCTGTCACGCGTGCTGACCACATGCCTGGGCACAAGGTATATGACTTCAAGCTGCCTACCGAGCTGAACAATCAGAACAACATTCAGATCCGTCTCCGTCTGAATTCGAATGTTAATGTTTCTGGAGAGACAGTGGCATCATTTCCGGCTGGCGCAACCAACCGCATATCCCATCTGTCGGTCAAATACAACAAATAGAAAACATCATCTTTGAACGCAAGAAAGCGGGACGGGTCGGCGTGGTGCGAGGTCTTGACGCTCCGGGAGTCGATGATTCCCACGCAGGGGCTCTCATCGCGGCCGGTGGCCTTGCGGGAGAGGGAATGGAGGGTTTCCATTATGTCCTCGATCGCACCCTCGAACTTCCACTTGCGCGTTTATGATTTTTTCTATAACTTGCTACTGATTATCAGTGAGGTTGGTTGAATACATCTTCATAACTTAACTGTCTTATAATTATATGAGTTACGAAAATATATTCAATTAAACAACTGATAATTAATTATTTATAAGATCCATAACAAAATTTTTGATTCATTTCAAAACAGTTTCTATGCACTTATTTAGATTTTTAACTGTATCTTCAGGCATCCTCATGTCTGCTTCCGCAGTTTTCGGAGGTTCTGTCTCGGACAAGGCATTGTGGCAGGACCCCGGCATTTTTGAGGTCGGCAGGATGCCGATGCGAGCAACATTCGTGACAGACCAGCAGAAGTCTATGTCATTGGAGGGTGTCTGGAAGTTTAATTTCTGTGAAAACCCTTCTGCCCGTACCATCGGATTCGAGGCTGTAGGTTATGACGACTCAGCGTGGGGCGAGATGCCTGTTCCGGGCCTCTGGGAACTTAACGGATATGGCGATCCGCTTTATGTCAATGTGGGTTATGCCTGGAGAGGTCATTTCGAGAACAATCCGCCTTATGTCCCTGAGGACAAGAATTATGTGGGCCAGTACCGTCGTGATTTCGAGATTCCGGCATCATGGAACGGAAAGCAGATTTGTCTCTGCATCGGTTCGGCTACTTCCAATGTCCATGTCTGGGTAAACGGAAAGGAAGTCGGATACAGCGAGGACAGCAAACTGGAGGCACGTTTCGACCTTACCCCTTACGTCCGCACAGGAAAGAACAGCATTGCGCTCGAGATTTTCCGCTGGTGCGACGGAACCTATCTTGAAGACCAGGATTTCTGGAGATTTTCGGGTATTGCACGTGATATCTATGTCTATACCAGAGAGAAGAAGCGCATTGAGGATGTCAATGTCATTGCTTCCGCCGAGGGTCAGATGAGTGTGAAAACAACTGTCACCAAGGGAATTACAGAACTCCGTTATGAGGTCCTTGACCAGACGGGCAACAAGGTGGCAGAGATGTCAGCACCTGTGGCTTCCGGCGCTGCAAAAGACGCTGACGGCAATCTTCTCAATGAAAGCAAGATGTCGGTTTCGTCTCCTGCCCTCTGGTCTGCCGAGACTCCGACTCTCTATACATTGAAAGTCAATGCGATGGACAAGAAGGGCATAGTCGAGAGCACATCGGTCCGTTTCGGATTCAGGACTGTCGAGATGCGCGGAGGTCAGCTTCTTGTCAATGGCAAGCCGATTCTCATCAAGGGTACAGACAGACACGAGATGACCGCTCATGGGGGCTATATCATCACCGAGGAGGAGATGATCCGTGACATCCGCATAATGAAAGAACTGAATGTCAATGCCGTGAGAACATCCCATTATCCGAATGACCCTCGTTGGTATTCTCTGTGCGACGAATATGGAATCTATGTCGTGGATGAGGCGAATATCGAATCACACGGAATGGGCTATGGCAAAGAATCATTGGCCCATAGGGATGATTACTTCGCAGCACATCTTGCCAGGAACCGTCGCATGGTACACCGTGATTTCAACCATCCTTCAGTCATCATCTGGAGTATGGGAAATGAGGCAGGTGACGGAAAGAATTTCGAGAAGGTTTACGATTGGATAAAGTCTTATGACTCAACTCGTCCTGTCCAGTATGAGAGAGCTGTCCATGCTGACCATACTGACATCTTCTGTCCGATGTATATGAGACCTGTCGATTGTGAGAAATATCTGAAGTCCAATCCGTCCAAGCCTCTCATCCAGTGCGAGTATTCTCATGCGATGGGCAACTCGAACGGTAACTTCAAGGAGTATTGGGACCTCATCCGCAAATATCCTCAGTATCAGGGAGGCTTCATCTGGGATTTCGTGGACCAGGCTGTCTGCAAATCAGTAGATCCGGAGAAATACGGAACTGACCATATTTATATATATGGTGGAGATTCCAATGACTATGACGCTTCAGACGGTTCTTTCAACTGCAACGGATTCGTGGCTGCCGACAGGTCTCCGCATCCGCAGGCTTATGAAATCCGCTACCAGCACCGTTCTATTCTGACATCCGCTGACCCTGACGCTGTCCTCAAGGACAAATTGGCCGACGACTCCAGCGAGTACAGGGTGCTCGTCTATAACGAGAACTTCTTCATTGACCTTTCAAGATACAGAATGGTCTGGACTGTCGAGGCAGGCGGCGTGGCTGCTCTTACCGGCGTTGTGGAGAATGTCAATGTCGCTCCTGGTGAAACTGTTTCTGTGGGTATCGGCGCTACCAGACGTGATATCCTTTCTGCTGCCGCAAAGACCATTTCTTCAGATCCGTCTTGTGTAAAGGTCAATGCCGGTGAGGGTTCTGATATGGATATCTATCTGAATGTCAGCTGGGTACTCAAACGTCAGGATAGTCTTCTTCCTGCAGGCTACGAGGTCGCTTATGACCAGATTCCGATTTATGAGGCTCCGGCCGCTGCCTTTGTTGCCGGTTCATGTGCGGTTTCTGACAGCAGCATGCCTTCTTTCATTGAAAATTCCGGTTCATATGTCTTCTCTGGCAGTTTCGTCTGCGACGGTGACATTCCTGGCGGAAGACTTGCGGCCTGGACGGCTGAAATTGACAAGCAGACAGGTGCGCTGACGCACTATAGCATTGATAGAAAGCAGATTCTCAAGGAACCTCTCATGCCTTCATTCGGTCGTGCTCCGGTAGAGAATGACCTCGGAGCCGGTCTGTACCAGAAGTTCGGAATGTGGAGATATCCTGATTTCAAGTTGGCTTCTGTGAAGGTTGAGGCTGCTGATGGTTGCCACAAAGTTGTTGCCGAGTATGAGCCTTGCGGCAAAATCTATTCAGTGACAATGACATACTATATCTATGCCGACGGAGCTGTCAAGGTTGTGGAGAAGATGCATGATGCAGGTGAGCTGAAGAAGGCTCCTGATATGTTCCGCTTCGGAATGAAGCTGGCCATGCCTGGCGAGTTCTCGACTTTGGCTTTCTATGGACGCGGACCTTGGGATAACTACTGTGACAGGAAGTCTGCGGCCCGTGTCGGACGTTATGTGCAGAGAGTTCAGGATCAGTATTGGTACGGATACGTCAGGACTCAGGAGTCCGGTACCAAGTCTGATTTGAGATGGATGAGAGTCATTGACAAAGCCGGAACAGGTATTGAGATTTCTTCCGACGTCCTCTTCAGCGGTTCTGCCCTTCCGTTCAGCCAGCGCGATATGGATTCGGCTCTGGAAGATCCTAGGCCACGTCCTAATCCGACCAACGGACAGCATGGTACTGCCACACATTCACTTGAATTGCTGAAGTTTGCCCATAACGATGCCCGTTCTCTCGGAACGACTTACGTGAATTTCGACCTTAAGGAAATGGGTGTCGGCGGTATTGACTCATGGGGCCAGTGGCCGTTGGAAGAGTATAGGGTCCATCCGGATGAGTATGAGTTCGTCGTTACGCTCAGGCCTCTGAATGGAGGGCGCTAGCAATGTGCCAGAGCACGATACCGGCGCTTACGGAAATGTTCAGTGAATGTTTGGTTCCGTACTGCGGGATTTCAAGTACGCCGTCCGAGGCATCCACGACTTCCTGCTGAACTCCATCCACTTCATTGCCGAAGACCAATGCGTATTTCCGGCCGGTTTCGGGCTTGAACTTGTTCAGCATGACTGAATTGACAGTCTGCTCTACACTCAGAACAGTATATCCCTCTTCCTTGAGTCTTTTGACAAGGGAGAGGGTATCTTTTTCATATCCCCATTCCACGCTGAACTCCGCTCCGAGGGCGGATTTATGGATCTCGGCGGATGGGGGTGTCGCACAGATGCCGCAGAGCCATACCTTGTCGGCTTTGAACGAGTCGGCGCTTCTGAAAACCGAGCCGACATTGTGTGCGCTTCTGAGGTTGTCCAATATGATTTCTATGCCTGAATCGGGGAGTTTTCTGTATTCTTCTGCTGTAACCCGACCGAGTTCTATGTTAAGTAATTTTCTGTCTTTCATCGGATATTAAATCTTTTTAATTAAATCTTTCAAATATGGTACAAATTTAAATCAAAAATACTATATTTGTAACGATATGACCGATTACTCGGCTAAATACTTGATTATATGAAACAGGATTTACAGATTTTTGACTTAATCAAAAAGGAGAAAGAAAGACAGTCCCAGGGACTTGAACTTATCGCCTCAGAGAACTATGTTAGCGAGCAGGTGATGGAAGCGATGGGCTCCATCTGCACGAACAAGTATGCTGAGGGCTATCCGGGAAAGCGTTATTATGGCGGTTGCGAGGTTGTCGATCAGATTGAGCAGCTTGCAATTGACAGACTTTGCCAGATTTACGATGCTGAATATGCAAATGTCCAGCCTCATTCCGGTGCGCAGGCTAACCTCGCTGTTGAGTTGGCTTTGCTTAACCCTGGAGACACATTCATGGGCCTCGACCTCTCACAGGGAGGACACCTTACACATGGTTCGCCAGTAAATGCTTCGGGAATTTTGTATCATGCTGTTGCTTACGGCTTGAATCCTGAGACTGGATGCGTTGACTATGATAAGATGGAGGAGACAGCTAAGGAATGTCATCCGAAACTCATTATCGGAGGAGCATCGGCTTACTCTAGAGAGTGGGATTATGAGAGAATGAGAAAGATTGCTGACGAAGTCGGAGCAATTCTCTGGATCGATATGGCCCATACCGCAGGACTTATTGCTGCCGGTCTTCTGAAGAATCCTGTCAAATATGCTCATATCGTAACATCTACTACCCACAAGACTCTTCGCGGCCCTCGCGGCGGTATTATCTTGATGGGTAAGGATTTCGATGATCCTCAGGGCCGCAAGACTCCTAAGGGCGAGATTAAGAAGATGTCTCAGATTCTTAACTCCAGTGTTTTTCCTGGTATTCAGGGCGGACCTCTCGAGCATGTCATCGCAGCTAAGGCAGTGGCTTTCTATGAGGCTATGCAGCCGGAGTATATAGAGTATCAGAAGCAGGTTGTTGCAAATGCACAGGCTATGTGCAGCAAGTTTGTCTCTAAGGGATACAAGGTCGTATCAGGCGGTACAGACAATCACCTCATGTTGATTGACCTCCGTACAAGATTCCCTGAGGTTAACGGCCGTGTCGCAGAAACAGAGCTTGTAAAGGCTGATATCACTGTGAACAAGAACATGGTTCCGTTCGATTCTCGTTCAGCATTCCAGACTTCAGGTGTCAGAATCGGTACTCCTGCCGTTACATCCAGAGGTTTCGTAGAGAAGGATATGGCTGACATCGTGGAATTGATCGATGCTGTTCTCACTTCAGCTTCCGAGCATCTCGATGCGATTACCGCTAAGGGCGAGCGTACAGCGGAGCAGAAAGCATCTCTTGCTGAGCATCAGGCAGTTCTCGAGGATGTAAGACGCAAGGTTCACATGATGACCAGCGGAAGACCTCTGAACAGATACTAGGTTATTTTTTCACGTTACTAGAAACAAGTTCTTCAAAAATAATTTGGGCTGACCGATTTGGTCGGCCTTTTTTTGCGTCCCGCGGAGACGCTTACCGAGCTTATCTGGCAGGGCGAACCATTGACAGCGCGTCAATATGTAACTCCGGAGACGCGTACGACAGGCGCAAAATTTCGACCTTCTTGGCAGGCGTGATTCCGGACACATTCGCAGTAAGATTCTGACATTGAACGCATTACGAGATTAGAGCCACGACAGGAATCTGCCAAGACCACCTTTCATTGACACCTCTTGGCAAGAGACTTGTTACCTAATCAATTAAGATACAAACAATTACAGATGGATTCACCTGTCAAGAAGGTCGAAAATCACACCTAAAATCTAAAGTACGGAACCGCCGACAGCGCGTCAAGACGTAACTCCGGAGACGTTTACCGGCCCAAGATTGTGAAATTCTGCGGGATGACCACGCGACATGGCCACGCAGATGCGTCTGAGGCATGTTCGGAGAGCGGAATGTCCCGGCTGAAGCCCTCGGCGGTGTTGCAGCGGTAGTTTTCAGTATAGCAGACAGGATTGTTTCTGAAAAGAAGCACGAATAAACTGCTTCAGAAACAAATGATGTCAGACGTGTGCCACCTCTATTTTCCAGTCCTCCAACGTTCGTGATACAGTTGATATGTTCACGCCGACCTTGACAAGCCGCTTGCCGTCCTCGAACCGGAAAGGTATCATATATCCCTTGTCATCAATCTGTTTCAATGCCGTTTCGGCGGAGCTGTCAACTTTGAATTCGAATACATATATTGAATTGTCAGTCCAGCAGACGGCATCGGCGCGTCCTATGGCGGATTTTTCCTCTGTCCTGATGTAATACCCGAGGAGAGAGAAAATCAGGTAGATGATTGTCTGATAATGTTTTTCTGTCTTGTTCTCCAGATCATTCGGCATTGCTGCAAGAAATGACTGCATGCGGGACAGGGCTTCTTCCACATTGCCTTTTCTTAATGCGGCATTGAACCTGATGACAAAAGACGCACTTGCCGGATCCTGATTGTTGTATCTGGCAAGCAGTGAGTTCAGAAAACCGTTGCGAACCTCTTTATTAGGGTATCCGAGTGTGTATGAGTCCGTCTCTTTGTCGTAGGACTTTATTGTAAGATATCCGGTCTGGTAAAGCAGAGGAATGGGGTTGTCGGTAACTTCCGGAGACACATTGAATTCGTTGGCTGAGATGTACTCCATCTTGTCGAATTCACGCTCATCTATAGGCTTCCTGTCCAGCCTGTCCAGGAGATAGGTCGGCGTTGCCGTCTCGAACCAATAGCTCTTGAACTGCTTGTCCGCAAATGCATTAAGCAGACTGAACGGATTGTAGATGTCCTCGGACCCTTCGCAGAAATGGTATCCGTCATAGTTCTCCTTGAGCAAATCGAAAGTCTTTTCTATGCTGATACCTTCAGCTTCGGAAAGAGATTTAATTTGAAAATCAAAGTTATGCTCAAGCTCTGACTGGGAAATTCCGCAGATTGCAGAATATTCAGGAAGCATAGAGATGTTCTTGAGGTTATTGAGTTCGCTGAATATGCTCAACTGCGCAAATTTATTAATGCCGGTGATGAATACAAAGCGCAGATATGGATCGAGGCTCTTTATCGGGCTGTAGAAATTGCGCATAATCTGGCGCATAGGCTGAATATGCTCTCTATCATTTATGACATCGAGAAGCGGAGCGTCATATTCGTCAATTATGATAACAGCTTTTTCACCGGTCTGTTCTGTGGCTCTGTGCACGAGACCCTCCAGGCGCTGGTTTATGTTTACATCTTTCACTCCTCTTCCATAGGTCTGCTCATATTCATACAACTTC
This sequence comes from Bacteroides sp. CAG:770, assembly GCA_000435075.1. Taxonomy (GTDB): domain Bacteria; phylum Bacteroidota; class Bacteroidia; order Bacteroidales; family UBA932; genus Cryptobacteroides. Next base: position 45,747 of record FR890611.1, read on the forward strand.
TTGTCCATCTCTTCAAGCAGAAGAGCTTCCGTCATGTGCTTTGCTGTGGACATGTCGAAATAAAGGACGGGATGCTGTTTCCATTCTTTTTCCAGATTCCCGGCTTTCAGATTATTGAACAGGTCTTTTCTTCCTGAAAAATATGCCTGGAAAGTTGAGGAAAGCAGAGATTTCCCGAAGCGGCGTGGGCGGCTCAGGAACACATATTTATAGGCAGTTGCTAGTTTATAGACAAAACCTGTTTTATCTACATACTTGTAACCTCCAGATATAATTTCTTCGAATGTCTGTATCCCAATAGGAATCTTATCGTCTCCTCCGTTCATGTCCAATATATATTATGTCAATGCCTGAAGGCAAAGATAATAAAAATCCCGATAACAGATACTTGTCTTATTGCCAGATAAAGTATACCTTTTGATGGCCCCCACGGGACGCGCAGTTCAGAATTCCCTGCACCACGTAAAAGAAGTAAGCTAACAATAAAAGCCGGATGTCCTAGAACTCTTCTTTTATATTGTACTTGTTACGTTCCGTCGAATTTCGTGATACCATCTCGCAGATGAATCCTGCAAGGAACAGCATCACTCCCAGAATGACGGAAAGGAGTGCCAAATAGAAGAGAGGCTGGTCGGTCACCGGTCTGAAATGTGCTCCGCCTGCCTGATGAATCAGTTTGGCGGAAATCAGAATAATGGTGAGGATGAAGCCGGCAAGGAACATCAGGATTCCGGTGAACCCGAAGAAGTGCATCGGCTTCTTTCCGAAGGTGCTCAGGAACCAGAGTGACAGGAGATCCAGGAAGCCATTGACAAAACGCTCCATTCCGAATTTGCTCTTTCCGTATTTCCTTTTCTGGTGGTGCACCGGCTTTTCGGTGATTCTCTCGTATCCGGCATTTTTCGCCAGATACGGGATGTACCTGTGCATCTCGCCATAGACTTCAATATCCTTGATAACCTCGTTCTTATAGGCTTTCAGTCCGCAGTTCATGTCATGAAGGCGGATTCCGGTAATCCAGCGGGCCGTGGCATTGTAAAGCTTGGACGGGAGATTCTTGGTCAGCTTGTTGTCCTGCCTGTGCTGTTTCCAGCCAGAAACGACATCCCATCCGTCTTCTGTCACCATCCTGAACATCTCGGGTATTTCTTCCGGCGAGTCCTGGAGGTCTGCGTCCATTGTCACTACCACCCGTCCCCTGGCAGCCTTGAATCCGTGATAAAGTGCGGCGGACTTGCCGTAATTTCTTCTGAACCGGATGCCGTGTATCGTGTCGTCGGAGGATGCGAGACGCGTGACGGTATCCCATGAACCGTCTCGACTTCCATCGTCGATCATTATGATTTCAAATTTCCAGCCTTTCGGGTCAATGACACGGTGAATCCATGCCGTCAGCTCGGGAAGCGACTCCTCTTCGTTGAACAGAGGAACGATGATTGTCAGGTCTAAAGGATATTCCATAGTAGAGAATTGTTCAATTATTCTGCAGTGTCGCTGAAAATGTCTTCAGGTGGTATTCCGGAAGCGAAGATTTTGGAAACTATCGTTCCATATAGGAAGCAATATGTGAACGTTACGAAAAATGAAATTGTAGGGAGTTTGCCTATCATTCGTTCAATGCTGACTCTTTCGCTGTCTCCAAGAGGATTGACGGCGGAGAAACTCTGCATGGCTGCATCTATTGCTTCTTTCATTACATCTGGTGAAATCAATGTGAAGTTCAGAAGTCCGACTCCTGCTACGATGATGGCAGAGAACAGGGCGGTCTGCACTCCGAGTCTGAATGTCGATCTTCGGGTGACTCCATCATAATTCTCCACGAGTTTGCGCATGAAATATCTCATCAGCCAGAGACATCCTCCGAACTTGGCCATCCAGAGAATCGCATTCAGTGCCTGGATGAGGATGATTCCTCCGATTCCTGAAAGAGCGAGTCTTGCTGTCAATGATGATATGAGTGTGAATGCGCTCGTATAAAGCCCCAAAATCAATCCCGACTTCGCGGCCTCATTCCATATTTTTTGTTTGTCAATGCTTGGTTTCATGTAATGTGCATTTCATGTTCTGTTTTGTCGTTCCGTCCCTGCAGCATTTGCCGGAGGGAACCCGTTCGGTGTTCGGGCGTCTCCTCTCCAAATGACGGTTTTCTGACATTGAACATCACAAAGATACATATTTTTTCTGTTTCTGAACCTTTGTGGTGCCGGCATCGTCTGTCGGGGTCACGAATATTGTGGAGATGTGGCTTGAAAACTTCATAATCTGAGGAATAATTGCTATCTTTGCGCTCTTGACTAATAATATGGCTAATCAAGTTCAAGTACTTGGTTTGTAAATACTGGTTAGTCCAATTTAATTATTACAGTTTTTAAGTTAAGTTATGATTAACATTACATTTCCTGACGGCAGCGTCAAAGCCTTTGAAAAAGGCGTAACAGGTTATCAGATTGCAGAAAGTATCAGCCCGAGGCTGGCAGCCGAGGTTCTGGCTGTTTCAGTGAAAGCTGAAGGCGATACTACGGTAGGCAAGGGAACAGTCATTGGACTGGATACCCCTATCGAGGAGAACAGTTCAGTGAGACTTCTCAAGTGGGATGACGAGGAAGGCAAGCGTGTCTTCTGGCATTCTTCTGCACACCTTATGGCGCAGGCCCTCGAAGCATTGTATCCGGGAGTCAAATTCGGTATCGGCCCGGCTATCGAGAATGGATTCTACTATGACATTGACCTTGGTGACAGACAGCTTACAGATGCTGATTTCCCTGCTATTGAGAAGAAGATGATGGAACTTGCGCGCAGCAAGGAGGCTTTCAAATGCTCTCATGTGTCCAAGGCTGATGCTTTGAAATATTTCGAAGAGAAGGGTGACGAGTATAAGGTCGAGCTTATCAATGAACTCGAAGACGGCAAGATTACTTTCTATGAGAACGGTAACTTTACCGACCTCTGCCGCGGACCGCACCTCAGAAATGCCGAGGTCATCAAGGCTGTGAAACTCACTTCCATTGCCGGTGCATACTGGAGAGGTGACGAGAATCGTCATCAGCTTACCCGTGTCTATGGTATTACATTCCCTAAGAAGTCTCTTCTCGACGAGTATCTCGTACTTCTGGAAGAGGCCAAGAAGAGAGACCACAGAAAACTCGGAAAAGAGATGGAACTTTTTACATTCTCTTCACGTGTAGGTCTCGGTCTTCCTTTGTGGTTGCCTAGAGGTGCTGTCATGAGACTTCAGCTGGAGAACTTCCTCCGCAAGAAACTTGATGATTTCGGATATCTCCCTGTCGTTACTCCTCATATCGGAAGCAAGCAGCTGTATGTGACATCCGGCCACTATGCAAAATACGGCAAGGATTCATTCCAGCCTATCCATACTCCGCAGGAGGGTGAGGAATACATGCTCAAACCGATGAACTGCCCTCATCACTGCGAGATTTACCGTTCAGAGCCGAGATCTTACAAGGATCTTCCTTTGAGGTTCGCTGAGTTCGGTACCGTATATCGTTATGAGCAGAGCGGTGAGCTTCACGGACTTACCCGTGTGAGATGCTTCACCCAGGATGATGCGCATCTGTTTGTCCGTCCTGACCAGCTCAAGGAGGAATTCGAGAAAGTCATTGACCTTATCCTTTATGTGTTCGGTACTTTCAAATTCCAGAACTTCACTGCACAGGTTTCTCTCCGCGATCCTAATCACAAGGAGAAGTACATCGGAACAGACGAGAATTGGGACAGGGCAGAGCAGGGTATCATCGAAGCCGCTGCAGAGAAGGGCCTAAAGACTGTTGTCGAATATGGTGAGGCTGCATTCTATGGCCCTAAGCTTGACTTCATGGTCAAGGATGCGCTTGGAAGAAAATGGCAGCTCGGTACTGTTCAGGTCGATTACAACCTTCCTGAAAGATTCCAGCTTGAATATACCGACAAAGACGGCTCGAAGAAACGTCCTGTCATGATTCACAGGGCACCGTTCGGATCTATCGAAAGATTTACCGCAGTGCTTCTCGAACATACCGCCGGACACCTTCCTTTGTGGCTCGCTCCTGATCAGGTCAAAATATTGCCAGTCAGCGAAAAATACGCTGATTATGCAAAAAAAGTTTGTGATTTGATGAAAAAATCCGATATTCGCGCTTCAATTGACGACCGAAACGAGACATTAGGAAAGAGAATCCGTGAGATATCACTTCTCAGGGTTCCTGTTCTGGTGATTGTCGGTGAGAAAGAGATGGCCGAGAATACCGTATCAGTTCGTCATGAGGGAGTCGACAAGGGGTCTATGAGTGTCGAAGAGTTCGTTGCTAAGTTCAATGCAGCGGCAGGATACGGAGCAGAGTCCCTTTAGACTTATTATTAATAAATTAACTATTAGGAGGATTATTTTATCGCAACGCCTTTTAAACCGCACTTCGGTGGCGCCAAGCCATCAGGCAGCAGGCCGGCAGGAGCACCTAGACCGGCAGGTCCAAGACCAGCAGGAGCAAGAATGGCTCCACCAAGACATAAAGATGAAAATGAGCTGAATATCAATGATGAGATCAGAGCAACTCAGGTTCGTCTTGTAGGAGACAATATTCCTGAACCGGGAGTATATCCTATCGCACAGGCCATGAAGATGGCTGATGAAATGGAACTGGATCTTGTGGAAATCAGCGGTAAAGCTGACCCTCCGGTATGCAAGATTCTGGACTATCAGAAATATCTGTATCAGCAGAAGAAGAAGGCTAAGGAGATGAAACAGAACTCCACGAAGATAGTTATCAAGGAGATTCGTTTCGGGCCTAATACAGATGAGCATGATTTCCAGTTCAAGCTCAAGCATGCGCAGGAATTTCTCTCAGAGGGTTCGAAGGTGAAAGCCTCAGTATTCTTCAGGGGACGTTCCATCCAGTTCGCCGACCAGGGAGAGAAACTTCTTCTAAGGTTTGCTGTGGAACTCGAAGAGTACGGACGCGCAGAGCACATGCCTCAGCTTGAAGGCAAAAGGATGATCATGATGATCGCTCCAGCTAAGAAGAAATAATTATTGGCCACTCCGAAGTGTGAACTTCGGAATGGCTGTTATAACAATTAAAATCTTTTGTAAAATGGCAAAGCTTAAAACCAACTCCGGTGCCAAAAAGCGTTTCGCGCTTACCGGAACGGGAAAAATCAAGAGAAAACACGCTTATCACAGCCACATTCTCACCAAGAAGACCAAGAAGCAGAAAAGAAATCTTGACCACTTCGCACTCGTTCACCGTGACGATGTGAAGAGAGTTAAAGAGCTTCTGGTAATGTAATTATCATTTAAAGTTGTTGAACTTGGAATGCAGTCATAAAGAACCGGAGAGTCCGGTCACTGTATCCAAAAAAGTAAAAATTTATGCCAAGATCAGTAAATTCAGTAGCCTCAAGGGCTCGCCGCAAGAAGCTTCTTAAGAAAACCCGCGGCTATTTCCTCTCAAGGAAGAATGTTTGGACGGTAGCAAAGAACACCTACGAGAAGGGTCTTACCTATGCTTACCGTGACCGTAAAGCTAAGAAACGTGAGTTCCGTGCTCTTTGGATCCAGAGAATCAACGCAGCTGCCCGTCAGTATGGTATCTCTTATTCACAGTTCATGGGTAAACTCGCCAAGCAGAATGTCGGTCTGAACCGTAAAGTCCTTGCAGACCTTGCTATGAATAATCCTAAGGCTTTCGAAGCTATAGTTAATCAGGTAAAATAGTTATCTGATGAACTTGAAGGAGTTATACTATAACAAGTGGGTTCGGCTGGCCTTCTGGTCTGTCCTCTATTTGTTGTGGGTAATCTGGCTCGGAAATTATTGGTGGCTATTCGGACTTGTCCCTATTTTCGACCATCATATCACCCGAAAGGTGAAATGGTTGTTCTGGAAGAAGGAGTACAAGGAAGGAGAACCGAGGAACACTCTGTTGGATTGGCTTGATGCCATCATCTTTGCGGTTGTTTTCGTAACATTCATCAATATTTTCTTTTTCCAGGCGTTCAAGATTCCTTCATCTTCGATGGAAAGCTCTCTGCTCACGGGAGATCACCTCTTTGTAAGCAAATTGACTTTCGGCCCGAGAATTCCACAGACACCGCTTACCATCCCGTTCACTCACAATGTGATTTTCGGAAAGGAGTCATATTCGACTCTCATCCAGAATGAGTACAGACGTTTGAAGGGATTCAGAAATGTAGAGAGAGGCGATTATGTCGTATTCGGATTTCCTGACGGAGATACGGTATTGACAAAAGCTCCGGCAGACGACTATTACACTGTCTGCAGATTCTACGGAAAAGAATATGCGGTAAAGTCTTACGGACCTCTGATTGTACGTCCGGCCGACAAAAAAGACCATTATGTGAAAAGATGTGTCGCAATTCATGGTGATACACTTTCGGTGGTGAACGGTCGGGTATATGTCAATTCACAGGCTCAGGAAGTTTGGCCGGGTGTCCAGACGACTTACAATGTCGTGACGGACGGCTCCAGGATTAATTTGAAAACTCTTGAAAAACTCGGACTGAATCTTTCCGAACTCTCTTTCGACGAGTCGCTTCCGGGATATCCCCAGATGCCTCTCACGGCAGCAATGCTGGAGCAGATAAAGGCTTGTGCCAATGTCCGCAGCGTCGAAGAGCAGGTGGATGTTTATCCTCCTGATTATCCTGACTCTTATCTGATGCTTTTCCCATTTAAGGAAGATTTCAGATGGACGAGAGATAATTACGGACCTCTCTGGATTCCTGAGGCAGGTGCGACAGTGAGACTTGATTCTCACAACATCGCCTTGTATGAACGAATCATCAGAGTGTATGAGAAGAATGAACTGAAGATTACTTCTGACGGTCATTTCATCATCAACGGAAAGGAGACAGACGAATACACTTTCAAGCAGGATTATTACTTTATGATGGGCGATAACCGCCACAATTCTCTGGATTCAAGATATTGGGGATTTGTCCCTGAGGACCACATAGTCGGAAGGCCCGCATTGATTTGGCTTTCAACGGACAGCGCAAAATCTTTCCCTTCAAATGTAAGGTGGAAGCGCTTCCTCAAATTTGTGTAGTTTTTTTGGATTTCAGAAAATTTAACGCGATATTTGCAGCCCGCATAGACTATTTATCACAGAAAATTAAAAAAGTAAAATAATATGGCAAAGGTTTGTCAAGTAACAGGAAGAAAGAGAATGATCGGCAACAATGTCGCTCACTCTAAGCTTCGCACCAAGAGAACATTCTCTTTGAACCTCAAGAACAAGAAGTTCTGGCTTGAGTCAGAGCAGAGGTTCGTCACCCTTAAAGTGACCTGCAAAGGTATCAGGCATATCGAGAAGAACGGTATCGAAAGCGTTCTCAGAGATGCTCAGAAGAAAGGATATATTAACCTTGTTTAATTCGTAGGATTATGGCAAAGAAAGCTAAAGGAAACAGGGTGCAGGTCATCCTGGAGTGCACAGAGCAGAAAGAGAGCGGTGTACCGGGAATGTCAAGATACATTACCACAAAGAACAAGAAGAATACAACAGAGCGTCTTGAGCGTATGAAATATAACCCATACCTCCACAAGGTGACTCTTCATCGTGAGATTAAATAATAAGGAGAACGGTTTATGGCAAAGAAAGCAGTCGCAACCTTCGCCGCTAAAGCAGGCGCAAGAAGCATTGTTAAATGTATCCGTATGGACAAATCTCCAAAGACCGGTGCTTACGTCTTTGTAGAGCAGTTCGTAGATGCTGGCAAAGAGAAGGAATTCTTCGAGAAGAAGTAATTTAAACTCGATTATATATTAGGGTGCAGTGTATTTTACGCTGCACCCTTTTTTGTATTTGGACGTGAATTGATTATCTTTGTACGTTAAACTGCTCATTCTTATGGGAATATTTGATAAAGGAGTAAAAAAAACCAACGAAGGCTTTTTCAAAAGGCTTTCCAGAGCGATTGTAGGCAAGTCGAGAGTTGATGACAGTGTCCTGGATGCAATAGAGGAAGCACTCATATCCTCAGATATGGGCGTTGACACCACATTGAAAATAATCGACAATCTCGAAGAGAGAGTGGAAAAGGACAAGTTCATGTCAATGACAGAACTGACCGAAATGCTCAGGGACGAGATTGCCAAACTTCTCGACGTGGAAGGTGCTCCTGAACCTCAGGAAAAGTCTTCAGGCTGGTTCTCGGGAAAGAAAGAAGTTCTTCCTTACGATTTCACCAAGAAGCCTTATGTAATTCTGGTTGTCGGAGTAAATGGAGTCGGCAAGACTACGACCATCGGCAAACTTGCAGCTCGCCTCAAGGCCTCAGGAAAGAATGTCGTTCTGGGGGCTGCTGACACTTTCCGTGCAGCTGCAGTCGAGCAGTTGCAGATATGGGCAGACAGGGCAGGCGTTTCCATCGTCAAGCAGGAAATGGGTTCGGACCCGGCTTCTGTGGCATACGATACCGTAAGTTCTGCAATTGCCAAGGGTGCAGACGTCGTTATCATCGACACTGCCGGCAGATTGCATAACAGGGTGAATCTCATGAATGAGCTCACGAAAATCAGAAATGTGATCCGTAAGGTGATACCTGATGCGCCTCATGAGGTAATGCTTGTATTGGATGGTTCTACAGGACAGAATGCCTACCAGCAGGCAAAGGAATTCTCGAAGGCGACTGACGTGAATTCATTGGCAATCACCAAATTGGACGGCTCGGCCAAGGGCGGTGTCGTTATCGGAATCGTCGACCAGCTTAAAGTCCCTATCAAGTTCATCGGAATCGGTGAGGGCATTGACGACCTGAAAGTCTTCGATAAAAAGGAATTCGCCGCCTCATTGTTCAATCCGGAAGACATTGACAAATAGAAACATCAAGCGGCTTTTCAGAGTACGTGAACATTATATTGACAATTAACGATTATAAATATGAAACTTTCTTACAGTTGGCTTAAAAACTATCTTGAGTGCGACCTCACGCCGCAGCAGGTAGCTGATGCAATGACTTCCATCGGAATCGAGGTTGATTCTGTAGCGGAAGAAGAGGAAATCCCCGGCGGACTTGCCGGAGTGGTTGTCGCAGAGGTCGTTGAGTGCGAAGCGCATCCTAATTCAGATCATCTCCATATAACTAAGGTCAATGATGGTACAGGCGAACTCCTTACAGTTGTCTGTGGAGCCCCTAATGTGGCGGCCGGCCAGAAAGTTCTCTTTGCAAGGCTTGGAGCAGTCCTCCCGGGAGACTTCAAAATCAAGAAGTCCAAGATCCGCGGAGTCGAGTCTTTCGGTATGATCTGCGCTGAGGATGAACTCGGTATCGGAAACAGCCACGACGGAATCAAGGTTCTCCCTGAAGATGCTGTCGTAGGTACTTCCGCAAAGGAGTATCTCCACCTCAAGTCAGATGCTGTCATCGAATATGAGATTACTGCAAACCGTGTGGACGCTGCGTCACATATCGGAGTAGCGAGAGACCTGTATGCATATCTCAGATTGAACAATATACCTTGCAAATTCGCATATCCTGATGTCTCCGCATTCAAGGACGGCGAGGGTGAAGGTGCGATTCCAGTCGAGGTGAGAGACTTCGAAGGTGCGCCTGAATATGAGGGAATCACCATCGAGGGCGTAAAGGTAGGACCTTCTCCGGAATGGCTCCAGAAGAAGCTTTTTGCCATCGGCCTGCACCCTATCAACAATATCGTCGATATTTCCAATTTCGTTCTCTTCGAAGTGGGCCAGCCGTTGCATACCTTTGATGCTGACGAGATTACCGGCGGGAAGGTAATAGTGAGAAGAGCGGAAGAAGGCGAGAAGATCGTTACACTCGACGGAGTGGAGAGAACCCTTCATGCCAATGATATGGTGATTGCCAATGCTGACGGCCCGATGTGTATCGCGGGAGTATTCGGCGGTGAAAAGTCCGGTGTTACCGAGAAGACTGTCAATGTCTTTGTGGAGAGCGCTTATTTCGACCCTCATTCAATCCGCAAGACATCCAAAACCCATGGCATCCAGACAGATGCGTCATTCAGATACGAGAGAGGTGCCGACCCTGGAATCATTCCTTTTGCCGCGAAGAGGGCCGCATTGCTGATTCTCGAACTTGCCGGCGGACATATCAAGGGAAAGACTCGGATTTCTTACCCTCAGCCTATAGAGAAGAAAGTCATTGACCTGGATTATGACAGAATCGAGGCTTTCATCGGAAAGAAACTCGGTCATGATGTCATTGAAAACATTCTGACATACCTTGCTTATGACTTTATCGAGAAGAGACCTGGCGGTGCCAAGGTTGCTGCTCCGTCATATATGATTGACGTTTATCGTGAGTGTGATGTAGTAGAGGAAATCCTTCGCATCTACAGCTACAATAACATTGAACTTCCTCAGCACATGAAGATGTCTGTGGGAACAACTCCTGACCCGGATCCGGAGGCAACTAGGAACTACATTTCCAACTTCCTCGTTGCGGACGGTTTCGTTGAGACCATGAACAACTCCCTGACAAAGGGTGCATATTATTCAGGACTCCAGACATTCCCTGAGGAAAGGTGCGTGAAAATTGTGAATCCGTTGAGTTCTGACCTCAATGTCATGAGACAGACCCTGATTCTGAACGGTCTCGAGGTTATCGCATACAATGTAAACAGACAGATCAGCTCACTCCGTACATTTGAGTATGGTTCTGTATATCAGAGACTTCCGGGTACGGACGGCAAGACGCTCGCTTCTTATGAGGAGCACCAGTGCTTTGCAATGTTCCTTTCAGGTCCAAATGCCAAGTCTTGGCGTATGGGCGAGCAGAAAGGCAATTATTTCCAGCTGAAGGGCTACTTCGAGCAGCTTTGCAGACGTTATGCCATCGACCTCTATACCATGGAGACTGAGGCTGCTCCATCTGATATTTTCAGCGAGGGAATCGTTTACCGTCTGCCTGGAACACACGAGGTATTTGCGACATTGGGTACCGTTTCTCCTGCATTGGCAAAGAAATTCGATGTGCGTCAGCCGGTATTTGCGGTCGAGATTGTATGGCAGGTTCTCCTGAAACTCATCGCAAGAGTGAAAGTGAAGTTCCAGGAATTGCCTAAGTTCCCGGAGGTGAGACGTGACCTCGCATTGCTTATCGACGAGTCTGTTTCCTATGCCGATCTTTCCCGCGCAGCCCACAAGGCAGTGAAGAAGATTCTCAAGCAGGTTACATTGTTCGACGTATATAGAGGAGACAAGATACCTGAAGGCAAGAAGCAGTATGCATTGAACTTCGTCCTCCAGGATCCTGACAAGACATTGACAGACAATGAGGTGGAGAAGGCTATGGATCGTCTTCTCGCTACATTCCAGAACTCTTTCGGTGCGACATTGAGGTAACTCGGAGCTTGTATCTGGATAACTTGAAGAGGTAATGCCGATGAAAAGAATCTTTCGGATTGTATTGACAGCCTTTGTGGTTTTGATGGCTTTCTCATGCAGCAGGCAGGGGCGAGTCATTCCTAGTCATAAGATGGCACGTATTTATGCGGATATGCTTGTGAGGGACCAGTGGCTTCTGAACAATTCGGATTGGTTTGGCCGGGCGGACACGTCGCTCGTTTATGAGCCTATCCTCAGGAAATATGGATATACCACGATGGATTATGTCCATAGCGTGGCCCATTATATGGAGAACCCTGAAGATCTGGGAAAGATTTTCGGCGAGACGAAGGATATCATTGATGCCCATATCAAGGAACTTACGGCTGAATCCAGGGCGAAAGCGCGTCTTGACAGCATCCTCCGTGCCATCGAGGCCAGTCCTCACAGGAGGGCTCCTCTGTATCTGGATATGGACAGCGACTCGATTCGCCTTGATACCGTTGCGGTTGACATTGACACTAACGGTATTCTTGTGTGGAAGAGGATTCTGCTTGACACGTTGTACAAGGGACCTCAGATGGTCATAAGGTCGGAGCGTGATTCCATTGCAAGGGCCGATTCAGTCAGGGCCGCGAAGGCCGACTCTCTGGAGAAACTGAAACTGTCCAGGCCTATCAAGATCAATGTCCCCCCGAAGAGATTTCCGAAGCCCGAAAGACCTGTATCGCCATCACTAAAATTGAGAATTAATGAGAAGAATATCAGCTAAATACCTTTATACCAATGATTCTGAGGCACCGCTCATGAACGGTTACGTTGTTCTTGACGATAACGGAACTGTCGTGGGGATCGGAGTGAGTGAAGATCCTGCGGCGGAGCCCGAGTACTATGACGGAGCGATTGTCCCTGGATTTGTCAATGCCCATTGCCATCTTGAATTGTCGTACCTGAAGGGAAAATTCCGCAAGGGTACCGGAATGGCGGGTTTCATTGACCAGATCAATGCCATGAGGGATACATCTTCCATGGAGGAAAAGAAGGCTGACATCGAGTATTGGCTGGATACGATGTGGAACAGGGGTGTTTCGGCGATGGCTGACATCTCCAACTGCAGCGATTCTTTCGAGGCCAAGTCGAAGTCACCGATGTTTACAAGGACATTCCTTGAGGTGTTCGGAACTGAGCCTGAGGATTGCGACAATGTTATGAATGGAGTCAGGAAACTCGCGGAAGTTGCTGAAGGATACGGCATTGCAGCATCGCCTACTCCTCATGCATGCTATACGATGAGTCCTGAACTTGTGACTGCCGTTTCTGCGGAGGGCTTGAAGTCAGGATATCTGTCATTCCATAGTGAGGAGACTCAGGAAGAGGAAGATATGATGATTTCAGGAACAGGTGCGATGTATGAGAACCGCAAACGTGCCGGAATGAGCATGCCTCCTGTGACCGGAAAGTCATCATTGCTTTATTTTATTGACAGACTTGAACATGCGCATCCTGCTCCGTTTGACGAACATATCCTGCTGGTGCATGAGTGCTGTATGAACCAGGAGGGAATAGATGCCGTGAAGAAGGTCATGAATCATCCTTTCGTGGCGTTGTGTCCTTGTTCCAACATATTTATCCACAATGCGTTGCCTCCAGTTGAACTGATGAGGAAGTCGGGACTTAAGCTGACGGTCGGCACGGATTCCCTGTCAAGCAATGATGACCTTGACATGGTGCGTGAAATCTTCTGTCTTCAGGAGAATTTCCCTGAAGTTCCGCTTGCTGAGATTATATTCTGGGCGACTGCGAATGGTGCCGAATTTATCGGAAAAGGAAAAGAATTAGGATATATCAGGAAAGATTTCAGACCTGGTATCGTATTTATTAATCATATAGGAAAAGATGGCAGGCTCACAACTGCCAGCGTTTCCAGACGAATAGTATAGTTATGTTGAGGGAGAAAATAGTTTTCGGACCGATTTTCAGCAGAAGACTGGGATCTTCGCTGGGGATTAATCTTCTTCCGGAAGAGGGAAAGCTTTGTAATTTCGACTGCGTCTATTGCGAATGCGGCTGGAATCGCGACGGAAGGGGAGATATCCGGATTCCGTCTGCGGAAGACTTGCGTAAAGCATTGGAACTCAAGCTTGAAGAGTGTAAGGCATCTGGCATTGGCATTGACTCCATCACTTTCTCTGGTGACGGTGAGTCGACATTGAACCCTCAGTTCCCGGAGATGGTCGACGTGACTATTGAACTCCGCGACCGTTATTATCCGAAGTCGGTGATATCGGTACTTACCAATGCTACCAGAATTTGCAGACCTGAGGTCCGCAAGGCATTGATGAAGGTGGACAATGCTATTCTGAAACTTGATGCATCATCTGACAGGATGGTGGAGATGATAAATCAGCCTGCTTGCGATTATTCGGTCAGGGATATTGTTGAAGATATGAAACTGTTTGATGGTCAGTTCATCATGCAGACAATGTTCTTGCGTTTCCCTGGATTTGATTCTCTGGAACCGGAGAATCTGAAAAACTGGATGGACATCGTCAGAGAAGTGAAACCACGTGAGGTGATGGCATATACATTGGACCGTCCGGCTCCTGCAGAAGGGCTCGAGAAGGTTCATCCGGATGAAATGAAACGTGCTTTGCAGCCGTTGATTGACGAGGGCTTCAAGGTGCAGATTAAAGGATAAAACTAATAATATTATGAGTGAATTATATTTGAATTACGGTTATTCACCTGATAAGGAGGCTATTGACAGAAGCCTTGACCTTATCGCTTCCAATCTTGAGAATGTCGTTTCCGAGTCTGTTCTCAGGGACTGCTTCTCATACATGGACCTCACCTCGCTCAAGACGACTGACGGTGTGGCCAGCATTACTAAACTTATCGACAAGGTGAATTCTTACAGGGAGACATATCCTAACTATCCTCTCCCTGCTTCAGTCTGCGTTTATCCTAACCTCGTTCACGTCATAAAGGAGAAACGTAATGACCAGGCGCTTCATGCGACTGCTGTGGCAGGTTGTTTCCCGACATCACAGTCCTTTGTGGAAATCAAGGCTGCAGAGTGTGCGATGGCAGTGGAAGCCGGTGCTGACGAGATTGATATCGTATTGGCACTCAATGCTTTCATGGAAGGAAACTATGAGGCTGCCGCTGACGAAATCAGAGCTTGTAGGAAGGCAGTGGATGAGGCTGGTGCGCGTGAAGGCCGCAAGGTCGTTCTCAAGGTCATCATCGAGAGCGGCGTTCTCGCAACTCCTGAAAGAATCGCTGATGCTTCGTTCCTCGCTATGGAATGCGGCGCAGACTTCATCAAGACCTCTACCGGAAAGGTTGATGTCAATGCTACTCCGATGGCTGCTTACGTCATGTGCGAGTGCATCCGCAAGTTCTACGAGAAGACAGGCCGCAAGGTCGGTTTCAAGGCTGCCGGTGGTGTTTCCACGGTGATGGATGCCATTTGCTACTATTCGATTGTGTCAGCCGTTCTCGGAAATGAGTGGCTTAATCCTACACTTTTCCGCTTCGGCGTAAGCCGTCTTGCAAATAACCTGATGTCTGCCATCGAGCAGAAGACTGTGGCTTATTTCTAGACGTCAGCCTGATTATATATTAAAAACGGAGCCTGAGATTGTCTCAGACTCCGTTTTTTCGATTTATATGCCGGCGGTGTTGCCTGTTTTGGCGCCCTACAGCAAACCTTCAAGATATTCTCTCAATTCGCTCCAATGATAGTACGGACCGACTGCAGTCTTCAATGCCGGGATACTCGTTTCCTTCTCATTGTTGAGGAGTTTGACCAGGATGTCTCCCTTTTTGTTGTGATAGAATACCATCTGGAAATTGGTTCCCATCGGAATCCTGTCGTAGGTTGTCCACGAATCATGGATGCCGTCCATAGGCCGTCTCACATTGTAATTCTCCAGGCCTATGAGACCATAGAACGGAAGGATGCCGGTATCATGTCCGAAACGTAGGTCCGCTGCTCTTCCGCTGCCGTTTTCAAGGGCTGCATCAGCCTTCTTCAGGAAATCTCTCAACAGGTCCTTGGCCGCGTCAGAACTGATTTGTCCGTATTCCTTCGAGTTTCCGAACTGACCGTAGAACTTGTCTGAACGAATCGCAGTCTGCTCTGCAAGTTCCTCTGCATCAAGATATTTGAAAAGGTCAATGTTAAGAAAATCCAGACATTGGCAGATGGATCCTACCATAGCTATGGATTTGCAGAATTCTAACGGATCTGAAACGGCCTCGATTCCTTTTTCTTTGTCTGTGAAAATACTTTCCATGAGTTTGTCTGCATGACAGGTAGCGCTTCTTACTGAATCTTCATAGTGATTGCACTCCTCCCTCATTTGTTTGTCACCTACTGACTTGGCAAGATATCTGAAATATCTCTGGCCTGTTGCGAAACTGAACTGCAATGACGGATTCTCCTCCTTGAGTTCAGTCGTGAAGTTGGCCATGCTGATGATGCATCTCGGGATATCGCTGGATACGCAGTCGACTTCTTTGCGGTCCTTGGAGTTGAAAGCCTGCGGGAATCTTTCATACATTCTTTCCGCGATTCCCCTGTGCTCCCTTGCTCCTCTTGGCGAAAGTTCTCCTTCCATGCCGTCGTGCTCTTTCAATACAGCGAAAAAGTCGTTGTAGAGTTGCATTCCAGTCTCATTCAGGATGCCTTCTTCCTTGGCCTTGCGGAGTCCCTGTTCGCCATAGTTGAAGTATCTCAATGATGTGTGGTATCTCGACCCGTGCCGTCCATAATGAGAAATGTAGAATGGGGTGTAGCCTTTCGGCGCGGGTGTGTCGGAGAGGTCTTCATAGTGGTATGGATGATAGACTCCGGCTGCGATTTCCTTGTCTTTCGCTACACGTTCCGTGTATGTCTGGGCGTCGGCAAAGATGCTGAAAGCCAGCAAAAGTGTCGAAAATGTTAAGATTTTGTTACAGAGCTTCATTTTTTTGATGTAAATATGTCCATTGCAAAGTTAGGAAATCTGCCCTGTAATAGCAAGAAAGCCGGAATATTGAGAAAAAGCAATTTCATTTTTTGAAAATGGTTTTGTCGGGATAATTTTGCCACGTGACCAAAAATAATAATGACACCATGGAAACTATCAGAAAAATTCTAATGTTGGCTGCAGTCGTGATGGTTGGCGCGTGCAGTGAGAAGGGGCTTGATTTGCAGAATGAAGATGAGTCAGGCAGTTCAACCGTATCGCATGAAATGATAGTGCTTGGGAACAAGATGGAGGACCCCTATTCTGTTTCCAATGTCACTAAGGCATTGAACAATTTGTATCCGACAAAGGCGGGTAGGGTAGATGTGACACCTACTGATGTGTATGTCCGTTTCCTTCCGAAATCGGAGGAGGAGTACCAGAAACTGGTTGCTGCGGGCTATGAAATAATGGATCATCCTCTTGACTATAAGATTGTCAGGGATGGAGATTACTATCATGACCCGGAAGTGTCAGATGAAGAGATAACCTGGCAATATGCCGTTGTCCCTCATGGAACTGCGATGCCGTCTGACATTGAGTATGAAGTGCTGGATGACTGCTTCATTCCGGAGACGGGTGCGGATACAAAATCGGAAGACGGAATTGATTGGGAGGCTGTGGAGCGTGAAGCCTTCAGACTTACCGGAAATTCCGACCTGTATGAGGCTTCCTTTACGAAAGGTTCGGCGGCAAAGCCGTCTGGCAGAATCACTATCATTGACAAGGATGCCAATGGAGGTCAGCCTTTTGGCGTGGCAGGCGTGAAGGTGATATGCAATGTCTTTGTGAAGTATTCCTATGCCTATACTGACAGGGACGGCTATTATTCCATGTCGAAGAAGTTCTCTTCCAAGCCGAGGTACAGGCTGAGATTCAAGAATAAGGAGGGCTTCAATATCGGATTCAACAAGGTGCTGGTGTCTGCTTCCACGTCCGCATTGGGCAAGGGGCCTTCTGCTGGAATGGATGTGACCATTACCTCGTCTTCGGAAAGGAAACTGTGGTGCCGGAGCGTGGTCAATAATGCGGCCTATGATTATATCAAGCGTTGCGGCAAGGAGGATATGGACATAAAGGTGCCTCCCAAGAATCTCAGGATATGGATATTCCAGAACATGGATTCCAGCAGTGCGGTGATGATGCGTCATGGAGCGTTTATCGATGGCTCTCTTATTGCCAAATTCTTGGGAGACTATGCTTCTCTTGTGAAACTGTTCCTTCCTGACATTACGCTGGGATTCAAGGGCAAGACAGCGTATTCGACACTTTATTCCGAGACCTGTCATGAGCTTGCCCATGCGAGCCATTTTGCACAGGTTGGAAAGGACTATTGGGACAAGTATATCAATTTCATAATATCGTCGTTCGTTTCATCAGGCGGAACTACATACGGAAAAGGAACCGAACCGGCTGCGGGATATTGTGAGATAGGTGAGATGTGGGGATATTTCATGCAGAATTCCATGTATCATGACAGGTATGGAGGTGCGATGCCGAATTCTGGAATGTCATATTGGTTCCATCCTCAGATATTCCGTTATCTGGAAGACAGGGGAGTGACTAAGTCCCAGATTTTTGCGGCGATGCAGAAGGATGTGCATTCTCGTGATGCGCTGAAATCCAAGCTTATAGCATTATATCCGAACAAGGCGGCCATAATAAGACAGGTTTTTGACAGATATGGGGAGAATTAGTGAGATGAAAAAAGTGTATAGCACATTGATAGTGTTCATGTTGGCCGCCTTTTTCGGTTTTTGCTCCCGTGCACAGAAGGCTGCGCTGGCCACCGACCTTGTGAGTTATGTGAATTTCGTTACTCTGAATGCGGAGGTTTCATACCCGGTTGCCCGGCATTGGAGTGTCAATGCTGGTTTCCGGTACAATCCTTTCACTTTTAATCTTGGAGAGGGGAAAGAGGATGTACGCAACAAGCAGCAGAGTTATTCTGCCGGTGTGAGATTCTGGCCATGGAACGTGTTTTCGGGGTGGTGGCTTGCCGGAAAGGTCCAGTACCAGGAATACAATTCAGGCGGACTGGTTTCCAGAAAGACATACGAGGGAGACCGTTATGGAGCCGGATTCTCCGGCGGATATTCATATATGGTAGGCAAACATTTCAACATTGACTTCGGACTCGGGTTCTGGAGCGGTATGGATGTGTATAAGAAATATTCGTGTCCTGTGTGCGGTGTTACTGAAGATACTGGATCCAAGTTCTTTTTCTTGCCGTCCGATGTCATAATAGCATTGAGCTATGTGTTTTAAAAGAAATATCTATAGAATCCTTGCCTTCTTGGCTATCCTCCAGCCACTTGTCACCTGCCCTGGCTGTTCAGTCAAGGAGGACAGGGCTTCTTGTCCATGTCTTCTTACGGTTTTGTCCCAAAAAGCGGAGGGGCTGGACTCATGTATTGTCATGACTGCATCCGGCTTTACGGGTAAGGCCTCAGGATTCGTGCTTGACGAGGTCCTGGATATGTCTCCGGCTGAGAAGGATGGGACTTTGAAGTGGTCGTGGAAGGTCCCTCGCGGAAAGATGTATGTCAATGCCGTGAGTCCTTCTGTACAGGCCAATGCTACTGAGCTGCATAAACCGTGGGTTAAAGTGGAGCCCGGAGATGAGTTTCCCTCATTGTGGACTTTTTTCAGTGAAGTCTCCACAGACTGTGAGCATGTTGAGGTTCCGGTCAGGCTGCATAAGAACTATTGTGGCATTACGTTCATTGTCAGGGATATGTCAGGGACCCCTTTTGACTTTTCATTGGTGGTCAGGGGCGGAATATGCGGCTATGACATTGACGGAAGTCTTGTTCCAGGGGAGTTCAGGGCTCAGGCTGAATACCGGAGGACAGACGGAAGGCTTGAGGCTGAAGTGAATGTCCCGAGACAGAAGGACAATACTCTCAAACTGGATATAGTGTCCGGTGATGGTGCGGTGAGAACATTTGCCATAGGCAATTATATTGAAGCGAGCGGATATTCCTGGGATTCGGAAGATTTGAAGGATATTGCACTGGAAATAGATTATTCCAGAACGATGCTTCTGTTCCGTATAGGTGCCTGGGAAAAATATGAACAATTCGAGGTGGTGATATGACGCGGTTATGTCTGACGGCTCAATTTTGCCTTTTTGAACTTTAATGACTAAGTTTGCAGAATCTGGCATTGATAATAATTAACCGATTCTATATTTGTTATGAAGATCAAATCAAGATTTGTCGCTGCAATTGTGACATTTTCTTTGGCATTGATGATGCCGTTATCATTCACTTCATGTTCTCCGGAAGATAAACCGGAGGTGGAAAATCCTAATGTTCCGGAAGGTCCTGAAACTCCGGACAAGCCCGGGAATCCTGAACCGGAGCCGAAACCTGAGACATATTGTTATAAGCTGTTGACGGAAACCCGTGCTGACTGGGAAGGAGACTGGATTATTGCCTATGTGGATGGGAATGAGATATTTGCTCTGCATAGCGGTGATGCGGACAGGGGTATGGGCTATGCCAAGAAGATAAACGGATATACACCTTCAGATTAGATACCTGTCGAGACGGGAGATGATTATAAGGCGGTCATCAGGAAAGATGGTGATGCCTATGTCATCAAGGTGAACGGTATCGGATATATCGGCAGTTCCGGAGACAAAAAGATGATCTTTTCTGAGAGTGAAGTTGCCGGTGACCAGAACTTCAGATGGACTGTCTCATTCGATGGCGGCTATGTCGATCTCAAGCCGGTGAACCAGGACAAGACACTTCAGTATAATGTAAGTGCCGCATGCTTCAGATTCTATACTTCAGGTCAGAAGCCATTGAAGATGTTCATGAAGAGTGTTTCCACAGGCGAATCCGGAGGAGGAAACAAGCCTGATCCGAATCCTGATCCTGAGCCGACGCCGGACCCTGATCCGACTCCTGGGCCGGACCCGGATCCGGTCGAACCTGGAACTGCTGGAGGATGGTTTGAACTGCCTCTCGTCAATGATGCGGACAAGAACGGCATTGATGACAAGGACAAGACCATGTACTATGCATTCCATTACTGTGCCGGAGGCGAGAAAGGTCCCGGAGGAAAGGTCGCGAGGAACTTTTCGACATGCTACAGCAGCGAACATCATTGTCCGGTGTGGGTAGCGGCGCCTCGTCATAGCATGTATCTCGGCAGTACCAAGCGTACCAATGACTACAAGGCGGATCCTGACATTCCTTCCGATATCCAGAATGGAAGATGGTCCGGATATACCAGAGGTCACATGTTGGGTTCATCTGACCGTACCTGTTCTCCTGCTACGAACAGGCAGGTGTTCTATTATTCCAATATCGCTCCGCAGCTTGGAGGCAACTTCAATACCGGTGGCGGCTCATGGAACAATCTGGAGGATCATATCGACCGCTTCCTTTGTGCAGATACATTGTATTCAGTGGTCGGCTGCTATTTCGAGGATTATACTGACAATTATGGCGAGACCGACAGGGCTAAGAAGATAGCCGGCAATACCTCTTATCCGACAATGTTCTATTATGTCCTGCTGCGTACAAGAAAAGGAAATACAGGTAAGGCTGTGACATCTTGCCAGTCATCTGATCTTCAGTGCGTGGCATTCGTAATGAGACATTCTATGGAGAAAGGGCATAGGCCACAGGCGAAGGACATGATGTCTGTATCTGATCTGGAGAAAATAACCGGATTCAAGTACTTTGTCAATGTCCCTAATGCACCTAAGGATAAGTTCACTGCGTCCGACTGGCTGTAGTGATGTCTTGGATAATAACTTGATAGAAACCACTTGACTGATAACTATATATGGTAACATCTCCATTTGCTCATCCGATGCGGCTTGCAGTTGCTGCCGTACTGTCCATATACGCCGTTTCCTCTTGCATCTCCGCAAATGCGGGGCCGAAGGAAACTGTCAATGATATTGCATACGGTGTCAATGACCGTTTGTATTATCGTGCACCTGCCGCCATCTGGGAGGAGACTTTGCCGTTGGGAAACGGACGGCTTGGAATGATGCCTGATGGTGGCATTTCCAGGGAACATATTGTTCTGAATGAGATTTCCATGTGGAGCGGTGGCGAGTCCGACTATCAGAATCCTGATGCGGCAAAGAGCCTTCCAGAAATCCGCAGACTGCTTTCCGAAGGAAAGAATGCTGAGGCTCAGGAGATTATGTATGAGCATTTCGTAACCAAGAAGGAGACTTATGACCCGCGCTATGGCTGCTATCAGGTACTTGCGGACCTTGGCATTGATTTTAGGTATGGAACGGCTGCGTCGTCGGATTCCGGTGAATTTACAGATTATGTCCGCGACCTGTCATTGGCAGACGCCGTCTCCCATACTCAGTTTACTCTTGACGGAACTTGTTACCGGCGGGAATATTTCACGTCAAGGGACAAGGATGTGTTTATAGTGAAGTTGTCTGCTGACGGACCTGGAACCCTTGATTTCACGGCAAGGTTAAGCAGGGAGAAGGATGCTGAATTACGGGCTGAACATGGGCAGGCAGTTCTCGAAGGCATGCTCTATAGCGGTAATCCTGACAAAGATGGCGTCAAGTTCAGAACTGTAATGAAAGCCATATCCGACAGCGGAAATTGCCGGATTTCCAAGGACGGAACCATTGATGTCAAAGGCGCAAAAACGGCGGTTCTGGTTTTGTCGGCGGCTACTTCCTTCAGTGCTGAAGGAACGGATTTCCCGGGAGACAAATATAGGAAAGTCTGTGACGGGAAACTCGATTATGCCGTTTCCCTGCTCAAAGGGAAAAGGATGGAGGAGGGATATAAGTCAATGCTGGACAGTCATATCCGCTCGCATCGTGATTTGTATGGACGTGTGAGAATCCAGTTGCCTGCCAGTGTTGAGGATAAATTGCCGACTGATGTCAGGCTTCGGAATATTGATGCGGGAGGCCTGACTCCCGGACTTGCTGAACTGTACTACAATTTCGGAAGATATCTTCTGATAAGTAGTACCCGCCCCGGTTCATTGCCTCCTAATCTCCAGGGCCTTTGGGCAAATACCACTCAGACACCGTGGAACGGAGACTACCATACAAACATCAATCTCCAGATGAATTATTGGCCTATGGAACAGGCCGGTCTTCAGGAACTGATTCAGCCTCTGGAAACTTTGATATACAGGCTGATACCATCGGGAGAAGAAACTGCCAAGGGCTTCTATGGAAGTGCTGCCAGAGGCTGGGTGCTTCATATGATGACCAATGTCTGGAACTTTACGACTCCCGGCGAACATCCGTCTTGGGGAGCGACAAACACCGGAGGAGCCTGGCTATGTGCCCATTTGTGGAATCACTACCTTTATACGGGTGACATTGACTTTTTGCATAAGATTTACCCTGTGATGAAAGGCTCGGCAGACTTCTTCCTGTCAACGATGGTGCGGGAACCGAAGCACGGATGGCTGGTTACTTCACCTAGCTCGTCTCCTGAGAACCAGTTCCTGTGCGAAGGCAGGCCTGTAAGTGTCTGTATGGGGCCTACGATGGATGTGCAGATTCTTATGGAGTTGTTCAGCAACACGGCAAGGGCGGCATCTCTTCTGAATGTGGACAATGAGTTTGCGGACAGTCTGCTGTCAGCTATATCTCAGTTCCCTCCGATGCAGATAGGAAGTGACGGCAGACTTCTGGAGTGGCTTGAGGAATATCCTGAAACAGAGCCGCATCACCGCCATGTATCACATCTTTACGGCTTGCACCCAGGCAATCTGATTTCCCCTTCCAGGACTCCGGAACTTGCAGAGGCGTGCAGAAAGACGCTTGTGGCAAGAGGTGATGAGGCTACCGGATGGAGCAAGGCTTGGAAAATTTGCTTCTGGGCAAGGCTCGGTGATGGTGACCATGCCTTGAAGTTGTTCCATAATCTGCTTTCTCCTGCTTTAAATTACTCGGAATTGGACAGCCTTAGGGACTTCCCCGCAGAGTCGCGTCCAGCAATCAGGCAGTACAGCGGCACTTTCCCTAACCTGTTCTGCTCCCATGACCCGTTCCAGATTGACGGCAACTTCGGGGGCGCTTCAGGAATCGCGGAAATGCTGCTCCAGAACCATGAGGGTTATGTCAATTTCTTGCCGGCCCTTCCTTCCGGCTGGTCTTCCGGTAGCGTTACCGGCATGAGACTAAGAGGCTTTGCCACAATTGACTTTACATGGGACAATCATGTTCTCCGCCAGGCGACTCTTCATGCCGATATGAATCATGGTAATGTACGACAGATTATCAAGGTTCCGGATGGTCTCATTGCAACTGACATGTATGGAAATGAGTTTCCTTCTGATGGCAATGGTTTTATTTACCCTGTCCTGACGCCAGGCGAATCTGCGGAAATCAGGTTCAGGTCAATGTAATAAGACGTTGTCCTTCTGATGCGCCGATGATATGAAAACAGCCGCCTCTACCTGACAAAACCAGGTGGAGGCGGCTTGTTGATAACTACGTTTCCGCTTATTTACTTCTTGAACAGGTTCTTGCCTGAGTTGTAAACAGGACGAGCTTTCTTCTTGAAAGAAGTATTCATCGGAACGGCTGATGTCGATTCCTGATGGAAAGGCTTGAACTCGCTTATGTCGGAAACTCCGGCTTTTGACTTGTTGATTACAGTGCGGAATACCTTGGTAAAGTTGCCGTCAGTGTCGATAGCCACAGCTACAATCGTACAATCAGAATCGTACGGCAGGAAATACTGGATGTCGCGACGCATTGAGCCGTTGTTCTTCGTGTAGAGTTCATTGATCCAGAACTCGTCATCGAATGTCTGTTCGTCGGTCAGATCCTCAGAGTAAATTGAGAAATAAGTGTCACGAATGCTTCCTGTTGTCTCGACCTTAAGCGGAACGCAATACAGATTCTGTCCGCCGAACTCTTCGTATCCAAGGAAATTGGCCGCAATCTCATCTCCGTCCCAGTACTTGTCAAACGTAACCTTTACGTTTGCATCAGACAGTTTCTGGCTCTTGGTGGTAAACGACTTTCCGCGGAACACCTTGCCGGTATGATTTCCGAGAATCTCGTCAACAGGTACTGCGATAGGCACATATTCTGTCGTTGCATTCAGTCCCTTGAACTCGTAAGTCGCAGTACCGCGTGAGCCTACGGCACGGAAATATTCCAGAGGGGTCTTGATGGTCCCGTCATGGATAAGGCTCTGTACTGTCATGTTGATGCCGTAGATAATCTCCTCATCAGTTGTTCCGACAGGAACTGCATCCCAGTAATAAAGCAGTGTCTCAGGTGTTCCGTAAGCAGTCACGCGTGCACTCCTGACGGTAAGGTCTGTCGCTTCAGTACGGAATTGGAATGAGTTTGGATCGCCGGCATCAATAGTCTTGAAACGGCACTTTGAGAGCGGGGTGTTGGCCTGTCCGCCCAGATAACCGAAGCAGAAGATGAAATAATCGCTTCCCGGTGTCAAGTTGCGTGCGGTCCCTGAGAAATTGCCCTCCTTCATGCTGTGGCTCAAGTCATACTTCAGCAGTTCATTCAATATTTCACTGTCACTCTTGCCCTCAAACTTGGAAGCAGGCTCTATCAGCAGTGCATAAGGGTCTTTGTTCGTGGTAGTTACGGACATATGGACATTATCTACACCCACGTTGTCAGCATTGACGGTAATTACATTGTCAGACTGAGGGACAGAACCGGAGGTGAATGATTTTGATGCCAATTCGCTGTTCAGCTGTCCTGACAGGCTGACACCCACTGCGTAAGCCCAATAGAGAGCATCACCATCCAGACCGTCAACAGTCTTCTGGTCGTGTCCCAAGACGCACTGTGACTTGACAACTTCATCCGACGTCAGACCGAAGAGATAACCATAAGAGACATTATCAGCCATCAGTTTGGAAATCTTCTGCTCAAGTGTCACGCCCTCTTTCTTCAGCTGTGAATCTGCGATGCAGCCGTACAGGAAGTAATTGTCTTTCTTAGACGAAGTTACATCCAGTGTGGCAGACAGACCATTGACAGTCACTGAAATGTCGAAAGTCTGGTCAACCCCGGTCACAGGCTTGGTGTGGAACGGAACATAGACGATGTCTGATGTCCTTTTGCCGTCATAGGTCATGCCCACTGCGAACGCATAGTAGTCAGTGTCAGGCGTATGTCCTCTGGATATCTCACCATTCTCGGATGTGTTTCCGACAAGTATAAGGTTATTGAGTTTCAGGAAATCAGACAGACTGAGATTCATGGCAGATGCAGTTTCCTGGAAGTTGGTCAGAATCATGTCGAAAACTACATCATCATCGCCAAGCATATCCTTGTATGATGCCTCAATACTTGACAAAAGGTAAGGCATCTGCTCGTCCTTAGGAAAAGCGCGGAATCTGGCTGAAGTCTCGGTTATGCTTTCCTCTACAACCTCCAGACGGAACGGTGTCTCGTAAGATTGCTGGAAGACCACGAAGGAGGATTTCGAGTCGGCATAGGCAACATTGACAGTGGCCTCTCTGGTCTCGGCATCAGGGTTCTTGTCGACTATAAATTCGATTGAATTCTTCTTTACCTTGAAATCATGGATCCAGTCCACATCAACCGAAGGCACAAGTTCCGCATTTTCTACAGGATTGACGATGCCGAAAGCTACAGAGGCTTCCTCGCCGTCGCAACCGAGTTCAAGTCTCGGAACTTCGAAAATGACCTCGGCGGAGTCGGATGGAGAATTCGGACCCTCTTCCTCCTTGCAGCTGTTCAGGCCAATGGCCAAGGCGCAGGTCAATGCCAATAGGCGCAAATAAGTATAAATTGTTTTCATCTTTTTAAGGTTCTGTTGGTTTGTAATCAAGCATTACTCTTCCGGGATGTTTCTTACCAGACGGAATCCGAAGAAATTGTTGGCGCGCTCAGGGAAGCAGAATCCGCGGAAAGAAGTACGGATATACTGACGGAAGTTGAAGAATCCGCCGCCGCGCCACACTCTGCAGCTTCCATCCTCCGGTCCTTTCGGATCTACCTGATCTTCAGAAGAATATGGTCCGAACCAATCCTGGCACCATTCGGCTACATTGCCGGACATGTCATACAGTCCAAGTTCATTCGGCGCCAACTGTCCGACCTCATGAGTGGTTTGGCTGTTTTCGCTGAACCATGCGACATTTTCCGGCTCTTTGCTTCCGCAGTAGAGATAGCCTTCTGACTTCACTCCGCCTCGTGCCGCGAACTCCCACTGGGCCTCAGTAGGCATTGCAAAGTTCCCGTCAGTAAGTTTGTTGAGCGCTTCAACAAACTTTTGGGCGTCGTTCCAGTTGATGTTATCTACAGGATAGCGCGGATTGCCCTTGTGCTCTGATGGATTATTTCCCATGACAGCCTCCCACAGGTCCTGTGTGACCTGATATTTTGCAATGTAATAATCTGTCAATGATACCTTATGCACAGGGTATTCGTTCTGCTCAGGAGGACCTGGCTTCTGTTCCGGTGTCGCACCCATGCCGAATGTGCCTCCGGCTACCAAAATCATATCGAACTTGATGCCTTTGACATTGTAAGTCAAAACCGGCTCATAGGCAGGAGCTCCTTGCTGGATGACCTTGAATTCCGGTGCGGGATCCACTCCGGGATAAATGATTTTGACTACGGCTTCACGTGAATCAGTCGAACTGTTCTGGGCTACTTTAAAACTGATGCGCTCCTCTACGTCATACTTGAAGTCAGAAATCCATGAGGCGTCAGTAACGGCTTCTACTTGTGCGTGAGCCAAAGGCTTGTTTAATTTGTAGGCGGTAAAACTGTTGCCTCCCTTGGCTGAAACTTCTATCTCCTTCATCAGAACATTGAGTGAAGTCCCGCCGTTGTCCGGGTTGTTGTCGTCATTGCTGCACCCACAAAGCAATGATGACAGCAGCATGATTACCGCTGCAAATCTGTGTCTTGAATTCATAAAAAAATTCTGAAAATGAATAAATATTTATAGTTGATTGTTATTTGGTCAGCATCAGACGCAAGCCATAGCCGTCGTCACAGGTGTCGGAAGCGTCCATGTGACGGCACGCGACACGTACCTTGCTTTCCTCCCATTCATAGTAACATCCGCCGCGCAGGACATGTGCCCATCCGTCAGCGACACCTGTAGGGTCTGTCTGCTCCTCCTCGGTATAGTCTCCGTAGAAGTCTGAACACCATTCATATACGTTGCCAGACATGTCGAAGATACCAAGCTCGTTAGGGAGTAGCTGTCCTACAGGATTTGTTCCGGTTTTGTCAAACCATGCCACTTCATTGGAAAAGTCGCTGCCGCTGAAGAGCAGGCCACGGGCTTTTTCTCCACCACGGGCAGCATATTCCCACTGTGCTTCAGTCGGCAAAGCGAATTTTTTTCCTGTGAGTGAGTTGAGTTTGGCGATGAACGTCTGGCAATCATCCCAGCAAATGTTCTCGACAGGCAATTGCGGATTGTCTGTATTTGCACTAGGATTGGTGCCCATAACGGCTTTCCATAATTCTTGGGTTACCTCGTATTGTCCTATGTAATAATCACTTAATGTAACTTTGTGCGCCGGATACTCATCACCTGAAGCGCCTATCTGCTCATCGGTTGCACCCATCTGGAAAGTGCCTCCCTGTACGTAAATCATCTTGAATTTTACGCCATTGACTTCGATGACCAGTTCGTTGCTCTGACTTGCAGCCTGGTTTACCACCAGTGATACTTCTTCGGCATTTTTGTAGTTCACCTTTATTGATGTGGAGCGGGTATCCGAAGCATCGTTCTTTGCAACATTGAAAGTAATCTTCTGGTTGTCTGCCTTGAGATTTTCTATCCACTGAGCCTCGGAAGCGACTGAAATGACTTCTCCCTCGACCGGATTCTGAATCGTGTAGCCGACCTCGCCGTTGCCGCCCTCAGCAGGAATGTC
>FR890611.1:73996-83329 GCA_000435075.1 Bacteroides sp. CAG:770
AGCAGGAATGTCAATCTTCTTTGTGTCAACATTGATGACTGACGGAAGTGCTGCAGCCTGTTTGACTGTTATCTCATGTGGCTCGACATTGGCATATTCCACTGTAATGGCGGTCTCACGTTCAGTCATTACCAAGTTCCTTTCTATTTCAAATGTGATTTCATGTTCTGTTGCAGTCAGGTCCTTGACCCAGTCATCCCCGCAATTGACTTTAAGGCTTTCCCCGCTGAGCGGATTCTGCACTGTGTAGGCAATCTGCACCTTCTCACCGTCACATGGTACTTCGACTACGGTCTTCTCAATCGACAGGGAAGTGCATCCCTTCTGGCGTACAGTGAAAAATACATCCTCCTTCAGGTTAGGATAAGTCAATGTAATCTTGGCTTCACGGAAAGATTCTTCTTGATTTGTGGCGACATTGAATGAGATTCGGCTGGCTGAAATCTCGAAATCTGAGAGCCATTCCTCCTTGTTGAGGATTTCGATAGTTGCATCTTTCACAGGGTCAGTAAGCTGATAACCGATTGTAGCAGAGCCGCCTTCAGCTGCGACTTCGACCAAATCGCTATTCAGGGTCAGTTCAGGAATTACTACCGGAGTTTCTTCCGAGCATCCGATACTTGCTAACATTGATACAAGCAGTACCAACGGCGAAAAGTTCTTTAAGCGCATATTATTGGTTTTATAAATGTTGTTGCCTTAAGCAATCCTGTTCCGAATTTCCGGTTCGGAGCGCACGCAATTTTAGATATTTCTGGCTTCATTCGCAATAGTTTTTTCACATAAAGCGTTATAAGAATATGCCTCAAGATGAATTTTTGCACTTTTAGGATAGTAATCCTTAAAAAATAACTTGGTAATCTTTGCTCGTCTTTTCGGTCTATATTCCTTTTTTCATCAGTCGTGTACGTCCAGTACACTCCTTCTTCGGAAAAGAAATCTATCCTCGAAAATCCTTCACAAATCTTTACCAACTTATTTTTTCATGCTTACTAAAAACACCCGCTGGACTATTGCCCGGCGGGTGTCATAGGATCAGTATATCGTAAATGTTATTTAACATTGACCTCGACCTTCTTGTGGGAAAGACGGCTCTTTTCAGCGCGGAATCCCATGACGTGGCTCTCGATGGATGCGTCAATGTCACTTGTCAGCTTGCTTGCGTCCTGCCAAGAAACTGCCTCCACGAAATCACATACGAGCGCCATATCTCCGCCGCCATGTCCGGAACCCTTGTATTCAGGAATGTCAGCCATCTTCTTGTCCCACACGATCTTTCTGTTGCTTCGGAACTCGTAGATAGTGAAAGTAGAACCGTCACCCTCAATGTATCCGGTCGTACCCATGACACGTGTCCTGCGGCCGCCGTAAGGAGTGAACGCCTCCATTGAGAAAGCTGCGGTAGTGCCATCCTCGAATACCATTTCGCTTACGAAATGATCCGGCTGGTTGTTGTCGCAATGATAGACGCAGCGTCCCCAGACATTGGAAGGGTCGGAAATCTTGCTCATGATTTCAGCCTCGTCCTTCGGATTCTTCAGGTCGAACACGCCGAGATGAGCCTTTCTCTTCACGTAAATGTCAATGGCAGAGAACGGACAAGTGCTTTCGTGAGGACATCCGTCGGTACAACGCATTGGCGCACCCTCCGGTGCGTTTTCGGCTTTGAACCAAGTCAATGAACCGTCGGCGACGATGCTCTTGCAATGTTTGCCCACGAACCAGCGGAGAATGTCCAGGTCGTGGCAGCTCTTTGCAAGGATGATAGGAGTGGTTTCCTTGGAATCCCTCCAGTTGCCCCTGACATATGAATGGGCCATGTGGCGGCACTCGATAGGCTCCATGTGCTGGATGCTTATGAGCTTGCCGATCATGCCGGTATGGATGGCCTGGTACATTGCCCTGAAATATGGACTGTAGCGGAGCACGTGGCAGACTGCTACGATGTGACCATATTTGTGGGCCTGCTTTGCGATATCCGTGCACTCTTTTTCGCTCTGTGCTACAGGCTTTTCGAGAAGTACATCATATCCCCACTCAAGGGCTTTCATGCATGGCTCGTAGTGGGTGTCGTCAGGAGTTGCGATGACTACGGCGTCAGCAAACTTCGGAACGGTAAAGACCTCACTCCAGTCCCCGAAACGATGCTCCTCAGGGACATTGAACTTGTCTCCGGTGGCATTCTTTCTAGATTCGCGGATATCGGACACTCCGACTATCTGCATGCACTCAGGATATTTCTTGGCATAATTGGCATATGTGCGTCCTCTGTTGCCGGCACCGATGATGATTACCTTTACAGGGCCGTTCTTGACATCTGCCCTCAATCCCTTTACAGGGAAATCCACTTCCGGGTCTGTAGTCGCTGAACTGTCAGCAGATACGCCCAGGGCCTTGCCTGCTGCCTTGACTGTTTCCCCGGTTCCGAGGAATGTGGCCCCGGCGGTCAGTACACCGAGACTCTTGAGAAAGTCTTTTCGATTCATTGATCAAGAAATTATGTGTTTTCGTGAAACCGGCTCTGACGGTTTCTGAAATTCGTTAATGAATGCGCTAATTTACGAGTTTTTTTACGACTTTCGAAACGGAACTCTTATTTTTTCGCTTTTATCGAATTCAGCAAATCAAGTTTGCCTTCATCGATGAGGTGGACGATAAGTTCTCCGAAAAGCGTGTTGGCCCAGGCGAACCATGAGCGGGTGAAATTGTCCGGATTGTCCTTGTGGAAGGACTCATGCATGAAGCCTGTGCCTGCATCGGTGTTCATCAATGTCTCGATGCACCACTTGATTTCTTTGTCATCATTTGAAGTGAAGGCCTTCATCATGATGCTCATCGGCCAAACCATGTCATAACCGATGTGAGGACTGCCTATACCTTCTCCTGCTTTTCCCTTGAAGAAATAAGGATTGGATGAACTCCATACGAAACGCTTGGTATTCTGCCAGATAGGGTCGTCAGACGGAACATCGCCGAGGTAAGGCATCGCGAGAAGGCTTGGAACATTGGCATCATCCATGAGGAATCTGTTGCCGAATCCATCGACTTCGAAAGCGTAGATTTTTCCGAATTCAGGATGCTCTACGATAGCATATTTTTTCAATGCTGCCTCTACTTCGTCAGCAAGTCTGCTGCATTCCTTTGCAGTCTTCTTGTCCTTGCCGACTGTCTCCAGGATTTCTGCCGCCTTTCTCAATGATGATACGGCGAAGAAGTTGGACGGAACGAGGAAGTCGAATGTGGTGGCGTCATCAGATGGTCTGAACGATGAAACGATGAGACCTACAGGGTTGACCGGATTTCCCCAACCTGAACAGCACTTGGTGTCCAACTGGCGTTCTGTCTTGCGCATGAAACTGTAGCTTCCAAGTCCATCCTTTCTCTGCTGCTCTTTCATTACATTGAGGATCAGTCTTATAGCCTTGTTCCATGTCTCGTCGAAAATGGAATCGTCACCGGTCACTTTCCAATATTCGTAAGCCAGTCGGATAGGGTAGCATTGAGAATCGATTTCCCATTTGCGCTCGAAAATCTCCGGTTTCATGTCTGTAATGTCATTGGCACCGCCGTCACCTGTAGGACCGTCGTTGAATGCGTTTGCATACGGGTCAATGCAGATGAGCGAAAGCTGGCAGCGGATTACTCCTTCAAGCATCTGGCGGAGGTTTTCATCCTCCTTGGCGTACTTTACGTAAGGCCAGACCTGTGCTCCGGAATCCCTGAGCCACATCGCATGAATGTCTCCAGTATATACGAATGTGCGGAAATTCCCGTTTTCATCTTTGCCGAAGTGTACTGTCGTGTCGAGAGTGTTCGGGTAGCAGTTTGTGAACATCCATCTAAGATATGGATTTGTGAGCTGGGACGATACCTGCTCTATTTTCTTTTCGACTGCTGCCGATGTGAAAAGTCTGTTCTCCGGCTCCGGACGCTGAGATTTGTAGTCGGTGGCGAGTGCCGACACTGAGGCAGTTATGCCAAGGATAGTGATTAAAAACTTGTTCATGTCTGTTTGTGTTTGTATGTTGCAAGTTACTCAAAATCATGTCACAAAACAACTAGAGGGGTGACTAAAACTGAATTTTAGTCACCCCTCTGGTAGCCCCGACAGGAATCGAACCTGTATTTAAAGTTTAGGAAACTTCCGTTCTATCCGTTGAACTACAGGGCCATTATGAGAAAAGAGCTTATTCAGCTACTTTCTTCTCAATAATCTGACGGCCTCTGTAGAAGCCACACTCAGGACATACTCTGTGATACATTACTGTAGCACCGCAATTAGGGCATGTTGCGAGAGTAGGAACAGCAGCGAAGTCGTGTGTTCTTCTCTTGTCCCTTCTTTGCTTTGAAAGTTTGTGTTTCGGATGTGCCATTGTTATATACTTTTAATTATTTATTCACTTTCTGTGCTCGTTCTTAATTCTTATCCAGATTCAATCCCTTGAGCACTGCAAAAGGATTGTCCTTGTTGTCTGCTTTTTCTTCTTCCTTTGTCTCTGCTACGGAACCTCCGTTCAAGTATCTGAGCGCCAGAGGATTGCATCCTCCTTCCTCGTGAACTCTCTGCATTGGCAGGGCCAGATATGCATAGTCATAAACTATCTGACTCATATCCATGTCAGCTCCGTCTTCAGGCAGATAGACGATTTCCCTATCGTCCTCATCTGTCACCGTCTCTTCAGACGATGTCGGCTCGGGACCGAATTTCACACTGAGTCTCGCCTCCGTCTCTATCGGGAGCTCGACATCTTCCATGCATCTGTCGCAAGGAACTGTCAACGTCCCGCTGAGTCTGCAGTCAATTCCGAGGTATGAACCGGATTTTTCTGCCGTGACTTCCACTGTCACATCGGATTCAAGGATGTCAGCATTTCCGAAATTCCGGAAAAAATCTGCCCCGGCATGCCAAGAAAACTCTGTTTTTCCTGGTTTCAATCCATTCAAAGGTATGATAAAATTGTCCGTCATTCTCCTATAAATAGATTTGGGCTTGCAAAGGTAAGAAAAACTTTTGGAATATCAATCCTCATCTCCGCTTTTTCTTTTCCTTTCTATAGGATCAAGCAAAATCTTGCGGATTCTGAGGTGGTGAGGAGTAACTTCCACGAGTTCATCTTCATTGATATACTCAAGCATTTCCTCGAGCGTCATCTTAATTGCAGGAGGAAGGATGATCTTCTCGTCACTTCCGGCTGCACGTACGTTGGTGAGCTTCTTTGTCTTGCAGATATTGACATTGAGGTCACGGTCACGTGTGTGCTCTCCTACGACCATACCCATGTAGATTTCCTCGCCCGGATCAACGAAGAACTTGCCTCTGTCGAGGAGTTTGTTCATGGAGTATGCGATGGCCTCTCCTGTTTCGAGTGAAACGAGTGAACCGTTGGTCCTATGCTCGATATCACCCTTGTAAGGCTGGTAATCCTTGAATCTGTGGGCTACGACAGCCTCTCCCTGTGATGCGGTGAGGAGGTTGCTCCTGAGTCCCATGAGACCTCTGGTAGGGATTTCGAATTCGAGAAGTGTCCTGTCTCCCCTCGGCTCCATGTGGATGAGCGCACCTTTTCTTCTTGTTGAAATCTCGATGGCTGCACCTACGAACTGCTCTGGAACTTCGATGCTGAGTTCCTCGATAGGCTCGCATCTCTGTCCGTTGATGGTCTTGTCGAGTACCTTAGGCTGACCTACCTGAAGTTCGAATCCTTCACGTCTCATTTCCTCGATGAGGACTGAAAGGTGAAGCACGCCACGTCCGTAAACTACGAATGAATCTGCGTTCAGGCCCGGTTTTACGCGAAGTGCGAGGTTCTTCTCGAGTTCTTTGTCGAGACGGTCCTTGATATGTCTTGAGGTGACGAACTTGCCGTCTTTTCCGAAGAACGGTGAATTGTTGATAGTGAAGAGCATACTCATGGTAGGCTCGTCAATGGCAATCGGCGGAAGTGCTTCAGGGTTCTCGAAATCTGCGATAGTGTCGCCGATTTCGAAACCGTCGATACCTACGACAGCGCAGATGTCACCGCACTGAACCTCAGGAACTTCTTTCTTTCCGAGTCCTTCGAATACGAGCAGCTGCTTGATTTTCTGCTTCTCTATCCTGTCATATCTCTTGCAGAGACTGATGTTCATGCCTGTTTTGAGAGTACCTCTCGTAACTCTTCCCACTGCGATACGTCCCACGTATGGAGAGTATTCGAGTGAAGAAATCAGCATCTGAGGTGTGCCTTCCACCTGTGCAGGTGCAGGAATTACCTCGAGAATAGTATCTAGAAGCGGGGTGATGTTGTCGGTAGGTTTCTTCCAGTCAAGAGACATCCAGCCCTGCTTTGCGCTTCCGAATACTGTGCGGAAATCAAGCTGGTCCTCATTGGCATTGAGGGAGAACATCAGGTCGAACACCTCTTCCTGAACTTCGTCAGGACGGCAGTTCGGCTTATCGACTTTGTTTACTACGACGATAGGTTTCTTTCCCATCTGGAGCGCCTTCTGGAGCACGAATCTTGTCTGAGGCATGCAGCCCTCGAACGCATCCACCAGGAGGAGAACTCCGTCCGCCATGTTCAAGACTCTCTCTACTTCACCTCCGAAATCGCTATGGCCCGGAGTGTCTATAATATTGATTTTTACACCCTTATATACCACAGATACGTTCTTGGCAAGGATGGTTATACCTCTTTCCCTTTCAATGTCATTGTTGTCGAGAATCAGTTCCCCGAGATTTTCAGGCTGTCTTACAAGGTTTGCCTGATAAATCATACGGTCCACGAGAGTCGTCTTACCGTGATCGACGTGTGCGATAATCGCAATGTTCCTAACGTCCATAAATTATATTGTCTTCTTTAAATTCCTCTGATACCATCTCCGGTATCGTCTGTCGTCAAGCCTGGAAAATCTCAGCCGCGTTCCTCCCGCTTGTCTCCCGGCTTACGTCGTTTCTTCCGCGAAACTTGTCTATTATATTATATTATATCGCTCTTAATATAAACTGCAAAATTACTCAATTCTTCGGTTTTAATGAACTTTTTATATTATTTTTGCATCAGAAAAATTTTTGCATCCGAAAATTTCCGATATGACTGAAAAAATCATTATTCTTGATGCAGGTTCCCAGGTGACACAACTTATCGGTCGCCGGCTCAGGGAACTCAATGTCTTCTGCGAAATCTACCCTTATAACAAGATGCCGGCTCCTGATCCGTCCATTAAGGGTGTAATCATTTCAGGAAGCCCGTGCTCGGTGCGTGATGCCAATGCGCCTCAGATTGACCTCGACGGGATAAAGGGAAAACTTCCTCTCCTCGGAATCTGCTACGGCGCGCAGTATCTCGCATCCAAATTCGGCGGAAAAGTCGAAGGCTCGCTCGCGAGAGAGTACGGCAGGGCAATGCTGAATATTGTCAATGCCAGTTCTCCGCTCCTGAAGGATGTGTCGAAGCATTCGCAGGTCTGGATGTCGCATGGCGACACTATTTCAGCCCTTCCGGCTGATGCCGAGGTAATTGCCTCTACCGATGATGTTGTCAATGCTGCCTTCCATTTCAAGGGTGAGCAGACCTATGCGGTCCAGTTCCATCCTGAGGTCTTTCATTCTACCGAGGGTACCAAGATGCTTTCGAATTTCGCTTTTGATATCTGTGGATGCAAAGGAGAATGGACTCCGGCGTCTTTCATTGACTCTACTATTGATGAAATTCGCGCTCAGGTCGGCGATGACAAGGTTATTCTCGGTCTCAGCGGCGGCGTGGATTCTACGGTTGCGGCTGTCCTTCTGAACAAGGCTATCGGTCACAATCTCACATGTATCTTCGTTAACAACGGTCTTCTCCGCAAGAATGAGTTCGAGGATGTCATGGAGTCTTATAAGGATATGGGACTCAATGTTATAGGTGCTGATGCCTCCAATGAGTTTATCAATGCTCTTGCAGGGGTTTCCGAGCCTGAAGCCAAGAGAAAGATTATCGGACGTCTCTTTGTAGAGACTTTTGACAAATATGCACATACTATCGAGAATGCCAAGTGGCTTGCCCAGGGTACCATCTATCCTGATGTGATCGAGTCTGCCGGCATTCCTGGTATCGCTTCGAAGATCAAGTCCCATCATAATGTTGGTGGTCTTCCTGAAAAGATGCACCTGAAGATTGTGGAGCCTCTCCGTATGCTTTTCAAAGATGAGGTCCGCAGGGTCGGCCGTTCTCTCGGTATCAAGGAGGAACTTGTCGGACGTCATCCGTTCCCTGGTCCTTCTCTTGCTATCCGTATCATCGGTGATGTGACTGAGGAGAAACTCAATGTGCTTCGTGAGGCTGATGATATTTTCATCAAGGGCCTTCGCGAGTATGATTGCACAGGTATGGGTTTCCCCTCCGCTTCAGATCCGCGTATCATGGCTACCAATCTTTACGATGCCATCTGGCAGGCAGGTGTGATCCTTCTTCCTATCAAGAGCGTAGGTGTCATGGGTGACGAAAGGACTTACGAGAATCCTGTAGCGCTTCGTGCCGTGGTTTCCACCGATGCTATGACGGCAGACTGGTTCCATTTCCCATATGATTTCCTGGCCAAGGTCAGCGACAGCATCATAAACAAGGTCAAGGGGGTCAACCGCGTTGTCTATGACATCTCTTCCAAACCGCCTGCAACCATCGAGTGGGAGTAGCCGCGCTATCCCGTCATGAAATAACATAACAAGCACATTCAGAGTCCGTGTATGTGGCTCCGGATGTGCTTGTTGTATTAAGTAATCCTTAAAAAATAACTTGGGAATCTTTGCGAGTCTTTTCGGTCTATATTCATGCCTCATCAGTCGTGTGCGTCCAGCACACTCCTTCTTCGAAAAGAAATCTATCCTCAAAAATCCTCCACAAATCTTTACCAACTATTTTTTAACGCTTACTAAGCAACCTTCAAAAAATAACCTGCGTCATCTTAAGGAATCTTTTTTGTCAGACCTGTCAACTCGGAGATGGTGTCAATGTCAATGCTTTTTCTCAACATTTTTTAGCCTGGAGACCTCTTCTTCTGAGAGGCCTGTCGCTTGTACTATAATCTCGCAAGATGCACCGAGTCGTATAAGATTCATCGCGATTTTAGATTGTCCCTCTTTGAGCCCTTCTTCTTTGCCTTCTTTACGTCCCTCTTCTCGACCTTCCTTGAGCCCTTCCTCTTTGCCCACTTTATGACCTTCTTCTCGACCTTCCTCACGACCTTCTTCACGTCCTTCTTTTCGCCCACTCTCACGCGCGTACTCAATCTGATTATATGTATCCCGTTCAGTATTCATGGCTTTAATATAATTGATTCTGTCCTCGTCGTCAAGTTGGGCGAGCTCCGCTA
>FR890612.1 GCA_000435075.1 Bacteroides sp. CAG:770
CACAGCAAAGCGGAGCAATCATTCCCGTTTACAAAGGCAAAGCAAGCACGGGGCTTTATGTCGGCTAAAAGGTCGGGCGGCTGCGCCGTTTCCCGATAAATCTTCCTCTCGCTTTGCTGCGAGCGTATTTATCGGGAAAACCTTGTATCCGACCGCCCCGTGCAAAAGAGCCTTTGAAAACGGAAACGACCGCCCCGCCACCCACCGACCGAAAGGGAAAAAATAAGGTGGGGGTATATGGGTAAGCAGACGGCAGGGACAGCCACCGCCGAAAGGCAGACGGACAGACGGACGGCACGCCGCAGGGTATTTACGGAGAAAATACCGTAGCTTATTAGGGAATTTTCCGAGCCGCAATACTACGTATCGCTGAAAATTCCCCAATAAGGCAAGGGGCAAGCCCCTCTGCACACCCCGTTGAGGACGGCATTTCGCCGCCCTCAAAGATAGTCAAGTTTATTGTTTCACAAGCCAAAAAAGAAAGGAAGAATATATGGGTTTCGTAGTTTTACACATGGAAAAGGCGCACGGCAGCGACAGCGGAACAACCGCACATATCGAGCGTTTCATCATACCGAAGAACGCCGACCCCACACGCACCCATCTGAACCGCAGGCTCATCGAATACCCCGACGGGGTGAAAGACCGTTCGGCGGCTATACAGCAGAGATTAGAAGAAGTGGGGCTGACACGCAAAATCGGAAGCAACCAAGTACGGGCAATCCGCATCAACGTGTCGGGAACGCACGAGGACATGAAGCGAATAGAGGAAGAGGGACGTTTGGACGAGTGGTGCGCCGACAATCTGAAATACTTTGCCGACACGTTCGGAAAGGAGAACATCGTGGCGGCGCACCTGCATAGGGACGAGGAAACGCCGCACATACACGTTACACTCGTCCCCATCGTCAAGGGAGAGCGCAAGCGCAGGAAAAGGGAGGAACAGACAAAGAAGCGATACCGCAAGAAGCCTACCGACACCGTGAGGCTGTGCGCAGACGATATTATGACACGGCTGAAATTGAAGTCCTACCAAGATACCTATGCCGAAGCGATGGCGAAATACGGGCTGCAAAGGGGCATAGACGGCTCGAAGGCTCGCCACAAGTCCACGCAGCAGTATTATCGGGATATACAGAAACTCGCCGATAATCTGAAAGCGGAGGTGGTGGATTTGCAGCAGCAAAAAGAAACGGCGCAGGAGGAACTAAGACGGGCGAAAAAAGAAATACAGACCGAGAAGCTGAAAGGGGCGGCAACCACCGCAGCCGCCAACATCGCCGAGAGTGTCG
>FR890613.1 GCA_000435075.1 Bacteroides sp. CAG:770
TCTCAAGGACTATGGTGACAAGACTCCTGCTGACAAGAGGGATGCTATCAATGCTGCTCTCACAAGCTTGAAGGAAGCTGTCAAGAATCAGAATATCGCTGATATCGAGACACATACCAAGACTCTCGAGGATGCATGGCAGGCTGCAATGGCCGGCATGGGCGGAGCTCAGGGCGGTCCTCAGAATCCTAACAACTATGGTCCGCAGAACGGCCCTCAGAATGGTCCTGACAATCAGGGTCCGGATGAGCAGTAATCAGACGGCGATAATCCTCATGTGAGGAAACGATAACAAAGCCCCCGAAGTTCGTAACAGAACTCCGGGGGCTTTGTCGTTTCATGCTCCGCGATGTCGGGACGGTGCCACATCTGATTTTTGAACGGGTTGGTTTACAGATAGTTATATAATTTGGTGTGGATTACTGGCAAAAAAATTGCCGAAAATCCACGCTGGAAATAAATAGTATTTGATTATCAATGTGTTACGAGGGTGGCTGTGGCGCCGTCCCGCCTGCTTGTAGGTGGACTGTTCCGTATTGGTGTAGACACTTTCTGGCCAGGGAGGGTATGAAGCGTGGAGGTCAGGCAGCCGGATGCGGCGGACGTGGCCGGCCCACGGCCTCGGAAAGTGGGAGGTGCCTGCCGGAGACAAGTTCTCGCGGGAGCGAGGACGCAGGAAACGGTAGGAGGGCCGAACGGAGCGCAGCGGAGTGAGTTCCGCCGCATCCGGCTGCCGGCCGGTTACATCAAATATTCGGACATGTCGTGGCCTTGCATGATGCCGTCACGGATCTCAGTGGAAGATATATCCACCAGCGGGGCGTCTAGAATCTCGATGTTATAAAAATGATTGTCAGTATCCTCAAGTGTCAATTTGTCAGCCCCAGACTCGGCTTCGTCCAGAACATAAAGGGACGGAAAACTCTTGCACTCTTCCATCAGCTCACGACGGAGACTGACTATATCGAAACCGGTGCGAGGATAGACCGCCACACCGTACTCTGCAAGAATCCTCGGGAAATCACGCCACCTGTGGATGGAAGAAAGATTGTCAGCGCCAATTATCAATGTGAACTCGTTGTCAGGTTCACGCCGTTTCAATGCATCCAGAGTCTTGATCGTATAATGTGGAGGAGGCATCTTCAGTTCAATGTCATCCACCTTGACATTGAGCTCCGGATGACGCCCAAGAGCCTCTACGGCAGCATTGAACCTGGCCTCCCCGGAATCCGCACTGATGTTGCTCTTCAGTGGGTTCTTCGGGGAAACAATGAGATAAACCCAGTCGAATTTCTTTTCGCTGGTGAGATATTCCATTATGGCCTTGTGGCCGATATGCAATGGATTGAACGAACCGGAATAGACGGCAATCCGCATGACTTTATTCTGAAAGGAATTGATTTACAATCTGTTCGGCTTCTTCGTAAGCTTTCTGTAAATTATCATTGACAAGAATATGGTCGAACTTGTCGGCATAGGTCATTTCCTCTGCGGCTTTGGCGACCCTCTTCTCGATAGCCTCGGCGCTGTCAGTTCCTCGTGCGACAAGCCTTTTGCGCAACTCCTCCACGGACGGAGCCTGGATGAATACGGACAATGCCTTGTCTCCGAAATACTTCTTGAGATTCACGCCGCCCTTGACATCCACATCGAATATTATCACGTGGCCCTTGTCCCAGATCCTTTCGACTTCCGACTTGAGAGTTCCATAGAATGAACCTGCATATACCTCTTCATATTCGACAAACTTGTCCTCGCCAATCATCTTTCTGAACTCGTCGGCCGTGAAGAAATGATACTCGATTCCGTCTCTCTCCTGACCACGCGGCGCACGGGAGGTGGCCGAAACGGAAAACTCCATTTCAGGGTG
The DNA here is from genome assembly GCA_000435075.1 of Bacteroides sp. CAG:770. Taxonomy (GTDB): domain Bacteria; phylum Bacteroidota; class Bacteroidia; order Bacteroidales; family UBA932; genus Cryptobacteroides. The sequence continues at coordinate 1,871 of FR890613.1, forward strand.
AAGCTTGAGGATATGATTTACTATGGTGCTTTTTCCGGAACCTGAAGGGGCGGAAAAAATGACAACTTTATTGCTCATCTGTTTTTATTATTTTCGCAAAAATAGTTAATTTTGCGGTGCTTTTAGGAAAAATCATGTCAAATTGGCTTAATTTCCCCAATTGGCAGAATTATTGCACATGAAAACGCGGTTTCGGAAAGTTTTCTGCGACCGTCGGAAGTCCGGAAAGACAGGAAAAATTCCGGGTGAACGTGAATGTTTCGGAAACGGACATGAAACGGACTGAGCGGAAATGAAAAAAACGGACGGAACTATAGGACGAACAAATAATTTCTAAATTTTATAGAATATGGTTTCTTATAAAGAATTGGGCCTTGTAAACACCAGAGAAATGTTTGCAAAGGCAGTTAAAGGCGGCTATGCTATTCCAGCCTTCAACTTCAACAACATGGAGCAGCTCCAGGCTATCATCCAGGCTGCTGCCGAGCTGAAGTCTCCAGTTATCCTTCAGGTTTCAAAGGGCGCACGTAACTACGCAAACCAGACACTTCTCCGTTACATGGCAGAGGGTGCTGTACAGTATGCTAAGGAACTCGGCTGGGAACATCCACAGATCGTTCTTCACCTTGACCACGGTGATTCATTCGAGCTCTGCAAGAGCTGCGTTGATATGGGCTTCTCATCAGTTATGATCGACGGTTCTTCACTTCCATACGAGGATAACATCGCTCTTACAAAGAAAGTTGTAGAGTACGCTCACCAGTTCGATGTTACTGTAGAGGCTGAGCTCGGCGTTCTCGCAGGTGTTGAGGATGAGGTTGCCGCTGAGGAATCTCACTATACAAAGCCTGAGGAGGTTATCGACTTCGCTACCCGTACAGGCTGCGATTCACTCGCTATCTCCATCGGAACATCACACGGTGCATACAAGTTCAAACCTGAGCAGTGCACACGTGACCCTAAGACAGGCCGTCTCGTTCCACCACCACTCGCATTCGACGTTCTTCACGAAATCGAGAAGAAACTCCCTGGATTCCCAATCGTTCTCCACGGTTCATCATCAGTTCCACAGGAGTATGTTGACATTATCAATGCCAACGGTGGAAAACTTCCAGATGCAGTAGGTATTCCTGAGGAGCAGCTCCGCGAAGCTTCCAAGTCAGCAGTTTGCAAGATTAACATCGACTCAGACTCACGTCTTGCCATGACCGCTGCCATCCGTAGGGTATTCGTTGAGAAACCAGGCGAGTTCGATCCACGTAAGTACCTCGGACCTGCACGTGACGAGATGAAGAAGCTCTATGAGCACAAGATCAAAGACGTTCTCGGTTCAGACGGAAAAGCTGAATAATCAGAGCGTTCATAAATAGATGACGAGGCCTGAAAGCATTGACTTTCGGACCTCGTTTCGTTTCGGAATCCATCCCAGAATCTCACCTGCATTTCCTCGCTTGCGGCGGTGGACTTGGGGATAGATAAATAAAAAACGGGAACCCGCATGAACGGATCCCCGATAAATTATGTTTGACGTATTCCTAGAGAACTTCGATAAGCTCTACCTTGAATACAAGAGCAGCATATGGAGGAATTGCACCCTGTGCACCTGCCTCGCCATAACCGAGCTTGTAAGGGATATAGAGTTCCCATACAGAACCCTCGCTCATAAGCTGGAGAGCCTCAGTCCATCCTGGGATAACCTGATTCACACCGAAAACGGCCGGCTGATGACGGTCATAAGAACTGTCGAACTTCTCGCCGTCAACGAAGGTTCCCTCGTAGTGGCATTTTACCTTGTCGGTAAGTTCAGGCATACGTCCCTCACCCTCTTTGATGACCTTATACTGCAAGCCGCTAGGCAATACAATAACGCCTTCCTTCTTCGCATTGGCAGCAAGGAATTCCTCACCCTCTTTCTTCATAACGTCCGCAATCTCAGCCTGTTCCGCAGCCTGCTTCTCCTGAAGCTGCTGGAAATACTTGTCGAGGAGATCACTTGCCTCTTCATAAGAAATCGCAGGTTTTGTTCTTGTCAATGTTGCCTTGAGACCTGCTACGAAATCGTCGAAAGAGACTTCCTTGACACCTGACTGGAGCATATTGTGGGCAATGCTCATACCCAATGCGTAACTGTTCTTATCCATGATTAAAATACTGGTTTCATTATTTTTGAGTTTGCAAAGATACTTAAAATCCGGAAATTTCTTCGTAAGTTTGCAATTTTCGAAGCGAAGTGACATTTACAACACTAAAATGCGAATATGGAAAAACCTGAAATCAGTGTAATCACAGCCGTATATAATATAGGAAAGTATCTGGGTCAATGCCTTGATTCAATGCTGGCGCAGACATTCCATGAGTGGGAACTCATTGTCATTGACGATGGTTCGACAGACGATAGCCCGGCAATCTGCGATGAATACGCGGCAAGAGACAGCCGTATCAGAGTCGTACATAAGGCCAATACCGGTCTTTCAGACAGCAGAAACCTTGGAATCGGAATGGCAAAAGCCGACATCATCGGTTTTATCGACAGTGATGACTGGATAGAACCGGACATGTTCGGAACATTGTACCATACCCTGATTGATTCAGGAGCGGACATTGCAGTATGCGGCATTTACAAGGCATATAGGAACAGTTCTAAAGTGAAACTGCCGTGCCACGGAATCGTGACATATACACGTGATGAGGCTTTGGACATTATCCTCGAAGACCGCAAAATCAACAGCTATGTGTGGAACAAGCTGTACAGGAAGGAAGTCCTCAAGGAAAAAATGCCATCCAGAATGTATGAGGACCATGCTACAGTCTATAAATGGTTCATCAATGCCGACAAGATTGTTGCAATCGGCAAACCGCTGTACCACTACAGACAGAGGGAGGGCAGCATTGACCATCATGTGAATCCCCAGCGCAGCATTGACTTTCTCACATCAGAAATTGAAAGATATCAGTATATCGTTGCGCAAAATCTTCTTCCGCAGCGTCAGGAATTCTTCAGGAACCGCCTGCTGAGAATCGGTGTCAAGATGGCAAAGGAAGTCAGCCGGAGCGGAGTGGAATCCGAGAAAATTGAGCGTTATGTCCTGAAAATCAGAGATATGCTGATACCGTTCCTGACTGCAGACAAGAAACTCGTGGGACGCAAGCACAGATGCCGTCTGGAAAAATTGATCGGCGACCCGTACAAATTCATCAGGTCAATGAAATTTTCCGCAATCTTCAATTTCAAGATAAAACGCGCCTATTTCAGCAAATAAGCCTGTATATGATGACTCTTCCGCTTGTTCTCAGGCGGAAGTTTCATATAATCCCCGTACTGGTTTTTCAGAAACCTGTCCCACGCGGCAATGGCCTTGAACTGCTGCCCCTCGAATTCCATGTCAATGTAATTCTCGAACACGCTTTTCTCGAACACGTCACGCCATCCGCATCCGGCAATCCTGCATTTGTCGAAATCGTAACAAAGCAGGACACTGTCGCACTTCTTGCCCCAGTATTTCCTGCCTATGATATGGGCCGCCAGCTTTGACGTAATCGGCTGATGGAAATTAAAGAGGTCGAACCTTGTTCCGCAGATGTTCAGACGATGGGCCCAGGAAGTAAGATTTTTCTCGATTCTGTCCTGAGTCTTTTTGTCGTCAGGCTTGCCGTCAATGGGGAAAATGTCAATGTTAAGGCCGAATTTGAATCTCTTGAATCTGCTCTGTTTGCTAAGTGTGTGTGAATCATGAACTTTGGCAAAACAATGATAGAAAGATTCTTTGTCATTGACAGTATGATAAAGGCATCTGTATCTCGCATCCGGCTCTTTTCCGAAGGTTGCGACGAACCTGGTGAAGTCCGGCCTTGGCATCATTATGTCGATGTCATCATCCCATGGAATGAATCCTTTGTGCCTGACGGCGCCCAGAAGTGTTCCGTAGGCGATAGAGTAGCGTAGTCCGTTCCGGTCACAGAAATCGGCGACAACTCTTAATATGTTCAGAAGGTACGAGTGGATTTCATCCTGGCTGAGAGCTCTCATATGTGTTATTCAATGTTGGCGGTTGATTGTTGTATGCGGCCGTGGTCTGGTCAAAAGTTTCCCTGACGCCTTGTTTTGTTGACAAATTTACTAAATTTGCGGTGGAATAAGAAACTATATTCATATAGAGTGAAACACCCCGTCCCGACTCACTGACCAGACAATCAGATAGTTGGGGATGGTAATTAATGACACTGACCCATGAGAATAGCATACTGCATCCATTCACTTCATCTTTTCGGAGGCATAGAAAGAGTTCTGAGCATCAAGGCCAACTATCTTGCCGATGTCTATGGCTATGACATACATATCATCACTGCGGATTTGAAGGGGCGAGCCCCGCATTTCGCTCTGAGTGACAAGATTAAACTGCATGATGTCGGGGTCAGCGAGAAATTCATGCTGCATGTCTATGGCAGGAGACTGAACAGGATTCTTTGCGAAATCCGGCCTGACATCTGCGTTTCCGTAGGCGGAAGGGACATCTTCTGTCTGCCTTCGTGTACGGACGGAAGCATAAAGGTGTCCGAATTCCATTTCTCACATGAAAAGTATGCCGTCAAATACGGAGGGTCTTTCTTCGGGAATCTTTATGCGCGCTTCCGTATAGGGCAAATCGAGAAGGTTGCCGCGAAACTGGACAAGTTCATCGTGCTTACCAAATCGGACAAGAAAGACTGGGAACCATTTGTGCCGAATGTGACCAGTATCTATAATCCGTTGACTTTCAAGTCTGAAGAGGTAGCTGCTCTGGATAATGAGAAGTGCATTGCAATCGGCAGACTTGAATCTCAGAAGAACTTCAGGGACTTGGTTGCCGCATGGAAATATGTGGCTGAAGAATATCCGGACTGGGTTGTGGAGATTTATGGCAATGGAAGTCAGAAGGAATCATTGCAGAAACAGATTACAAGTCTGGGACTGGACCGCCAGGTAAGGCTCATGGGCAGCAGCAGTGACATCCGTTCGAAGATGCTTGACAGTTCATGTCTTGTTATGAGTTCTGCATACGAAGGATTCCCGATGGTGCTTCTGGAGGCTGTAGAGACTGGTTTGCCTATGGTCAGTTATGATTGCCCGAAGGGTCCGGCCGAGATTATCATTGACGGAAAAAGCGGATATCTCGTGAAACCCGGCGATGTCAAGGGGCTGGCCCGGAGGGTGTGCGATGTGATTTCAGATGCTGACAGGCGCAAGAAGTTCGGCGCCAAGGCTAAGGAAACTGCTGCGCAATACAGCATTGACAGGACTATGGAGCAGTGGAAGAAATTATTTGAAGATTTGGTTACAAAATAAACAATTATAGAAAAATATTGTTGGAATGTCGCAATTTTTTGTAATTTTGCGCTGTACTTGAACCTGACCTTGAATGAATATAGGTGCTAATCATTTCAAGGCTAATGAAAATATCTGTTATTGTCCCTTGTTACAAAGGGGAGAAATACATTTCCGGATGTCTCGAGAATCTGCTTTCACAGAGTTATAAGAATCTGGAAATCATCGTTGTTATTGACGGCAACTGTGACAGATCTGCAGAGATTGCGTCTCAGTATCCCGTCAAAACGATAGTTCTGGACGAGAATCGTGGACTTTCCGTAGCCAGAAATATCGGCATCAGAGAATCTACCGGCGACTATATCCACTTCATGGATGTAGATGACGCCATCAGCCGTGATTTTTATATCAATATGGCGGCTGCGGTGCGCAACACCGGAGCGGATGTCGCGTGCTCGGGCATCATCAATGAGAAGAAAGCGTACAAGTGCCAGATTTTCAATAAAGAGAAAGTCGTCTCATCTGCCCGTGACAAGATGAGAATTACCTGGGTCGGCAAATGGGGCTATGTCTGGAGATATCTTTTCAGAAAGTCAATGCTGGTGGAAAACAGCCTCTATTTCGAGGCCGGACGACTGATCGAGGACCTGCCGTTCTCGTTCAGGGCTCTCTACTATGCCGACAAGGTCGTCACCGTCCCTAACACCGCCTATACATATCGTGTCAATAACAATTCGATTCTTACGACGCCGGATCCGGTATGGAAGCAGCGCTGCAAGAGAGATCTTGCCCATTCCAGGAGCATCATAAGAAACTTCTCCAAAGAGAACAATCTTACGGTTCCGGGAGTCGGCTACAATTTGGGAATAATTCCATATCTTGCAAGGAAGTTCTATATGAATACGGCTGCTGCATTCGGTTTCCGCTGCTTCTGATTATCCTGACAATGCTTTTCAGGGCCGTTTGGCCCGATATGCTGATTCATAATGATATAGTCCGTTCCGGAGTTGTAATGTCCGCAACTCCGGAACGGACTTTTTGCGTGATTTATAATCAATTGTGGTTCATGCGTTTTATTGCTCCAAAAAGTGCCGGAAATTTGCTCAACTGAAAAAAGTATCTTAACTTTGGCAAAACTTAGGACTACCTGCAGAAAGGTTAAAGATTTTTTGGAATATTTCCGAAATTATTATAAATTGTAGCCTCATAGGGTGGGTTTTGTTTGAGATTGATACATAATTATTAACACGTTCCTGTTTATTCAGGGATACTAATGACTTATTATTGCATATTTCGCTATGGAAGTTAAAAATGCTGTAGCCGGAACACTGGAATCTGGAGACATTATGATTCAGATTGCACCGGCGGAAACAAAAGGTTTGCACATTGACCTTGACAGCTCTGTAGCCGCTCAGTTCGGTCGTCAGATTCGCCTGGTCATTGAGGAGACCCTTAAGGATTTCGGTCTTGAAGATGCTGACATCAAAGCAGTGGACAAAGGTGCCCGCGACTGCACAATTCGCGCGAGAGTTACAGCAGCAGCTGTACGTGCTACAGGAAAAGATGTTTGGGCTTAATCATTTACGGTTATGGAAAGATTAAGAAGAACGATGATGTTCGTTCCGGGCAATAACCCTGGAATGATGCAGGATGCCTTTATTTATGGTCCGGACTCTATCATGCTCGACCTCGAGGATTCTGTTACCATGGCAGAAAAGGACGCGGCCCGTCTGCTCGTCTATAATGCATTGAAATCCATTGATTACGGCGACACCGAAATGGTAGTACGTATAAATCCGCTCAGCACTCCTTACGGACGCAAGGACGTCGAGGCTGTCGTAAAGGCCGGTGTGCATGTAATCCGTATGCCTAAGACTGAAACGGCTGACGAAGTCCGTGAACTCGAGGCTGAGATAGAGAAAGTGGAAAGAGAACTCGGATGCGTAGGCAGAACCCGCATGATGGCAGCTATCGAAAGCGCCGAGGGAATCTGCAATGCATTCGCTATCGCCAAGGCTTCCAAGAGAATGATGGGTATCGCACTTGGAGCTGAGGACTATTGCGCAAACCTCAAGACACAGCGTACTCCGGGCGGAGCCGAGCTCCTTTACGCCCGCGAGACAATCGTAGTGGCTGCCAGAGCTGCCGGCATCGATGCGCTCGATACCGTATATTCAAACCTTGATGACATGGAGACATTCCGCAAGGAGGTTGAACTCATCAAGACCCTCGGATTCGACGGCAAGTCCATCATCAACCCTCGTCAGATTCAGATTGTGAATGAGGTATTTGCCCCGACCGAGAAGGCAATCGAGAAGGCAAAGAAGATCATTGCAGCCATCAAGGAAGCCGAGAAACGCGGATCAGGCGTAATTGCTGTAAATGGCAAGATGGTCGATCGTCCTGTCGTAATCAGGGCACAGCGTACCATTGACCTTGCCATCGCATCAGGCATTTTAACAAAGGAGGATGTTTATGAGTAGCATAAAAGATAGAGCTGCGCTTGTAAGTAAGGAAGCCGCAGTAATGGGCAAGCCAGTGTATGCAGGTGAGACACCGAAGAACACTACTTTCCGCAAGGACCTTCAGAAGGTTCATTCTAAGGTGGTTACCTTGGAAGAATCCATTAAACTCAGTGGGCTTAAGGATGGAATGACAATCTCTTTCCACCACCACTTCAGAGGAGGTGACAAGGTTGTGAACATGGTTGTCGGCAAACTCGCCGAGATGGGATTCAAGAATCTTCATCTCGCAGCATCCAGCCTTTCAGACGTTCATGCTCCGCTTATCGACCATATCAAGAATGGCGTGATTACCAAGATTTCCACCTCTGGTCTCCGCGGTGAGCTTGCAAAAGAGATTTCTCACGGCCTGATGAAGGAGCCTGTTATCTTCCGCAGCCATGGAGGACGAGGCAGTGCCATTGCCAATGGCGATCTGCACATTGATGTGGCATTCCTCGCAGCATCAGCCTGCGACCCAGCAGGTAATGCCAGCGGTTACTCACGTTCTCCAAATGCAAAATCTATCTGTGGATCACTCGGTTACGCAAAACCTGACGCCCAGCACGCGGATAAGGTAGTGATTATCACTGACGACCTCGTCGACTATCCGAATACTCCTAACTCTATCTCGGAGCACGACGTGGATTACGTTGTCCTCGTAGATTCAGTAGGTGATTCATCCAAGATATCTTCAGGTGCCATCCGTGACACCAAGAACCCTCGTGATATCCTGCTCGCAATGAATGCCGCGAAGGTGATTATCAATAGTGGTTATTTCAAGGAAGGCTTCTCTATTCAGACTGGTTCCGGCGGAGCATCACTCGCAGCCGTGAAATATATCCGTGAGGAAATGCTCAAACGTGGCATCCATGCAAGCTTTGCACTTGGCGGAATCACAGCCCACATGGTAAAGATGCATGAGGAAGGCCTCATCGGTCGCCTGATCGACGTTCAGTCATTCGACAAGGTCGCAGCCGAGTCCATCAAGAATGACCCGTTCCACAAGGGTGTTTCTGCCAATGAGTATGCCAGTGCAGATGAGCCTGGTTCAGCAGTCCACTACCTTGATATAGTTATTCTTTCCGCTCTCGAGGTGGATGTGAACTTCAATATCAACGTACTTGTCGGAAGTGATGGTGTCATCAGAGGAGCTATCGGAGGACATCCTGATACAGCTGCAGATTCAGCACTCTCTATTATTGTCTGCCCATTGATGCGTGGCCGTATCCCTTGCGTTGTGGATGAGGTTACCACACTTATCACCCCGGGCTCGACAGTCGATGTAGTCGTAACTGAATACGGTATCGCTGTCAACCCTCGTCGTCCTGAGATTGCAGAGCGCTTGAGGGCTGCAGGACTGAAGATTGTGGATATCAATGATCTCAAGAATCTGGCTCTGAAGAACATCGGAACTCCTGATCCGCTTCCATTCGGAGACAAGGTCGTAGGTGTCGTAATGAACCGTGACGGGTCCGTCATGGATGTCATAATGAATATCGAAGACTAATATTCTTATATTATGGAGATTACGCTTGATCAATTGTTGGCAAGTCGTGAGGAACGGGCGTCTTTCCAGAAGGAACTTTTGAAAAGTTACCCTGGAAAGACCTTGGTTTGCCTTACCGTCATAATGCCTGGCAAGGTCAAGCGTAATCTGCAATCCCTTGTAGTCGCCCAGGCTGCGGTCACGGCTATGGTTTCGGCTTTCGGAGACACGATGCAGAAACTTGTGCTCCGTGACAGGCAGACAGGCTACGAGGCCTACATGGAGACGACGCTTTCCAATGAGGAAGCGAAACAGAAGACATGCAGCATCGAGGATACCCATCCTCTCGGTCGCCTTTTCGACCTGGATGTCATTGACACTGACGGGGTTCCCGTATCCAGAGAATCGATCGGGCAGAGTCCGCGCAAGTGTCTCTTATGTGACAATGAAGCCCGCTATTGCATGCGTAACCGCACTCATACCTTGAACGAACTGTCCGCAAAAATAGATGAAATGATTGAGGCCTATGTGCGATAACCGTCACTACATAAGCGAGGTCCCGCTATCATTGAACTCGGTCCGTAAACGGGTGGAGTCGTTCCTCTCGTCTAACGGATTGAGGCTTGCTGCGTTGGAACGCTATGTGGTCATTTCCAGAGATGAGGACGGTGACGAGATTATTGCGGGAGGCGGTCTTGACGGCAATGTCATCAAGTGCGTGGCGGTATCGGAAGCGGCTCGCAGTGAGGGACTTATGAACATTCTTGTGTCGCGTCTCATAGCCATCGCTCATGAAGAGGGACATGAGTCGGTCAAGGCATTTACCAAGCCGGCCAACGAAGATATCTTCAGAAGTCTCGGATTCAAACTTCTGGCTTCGTCCAGGAACGCGATTCTGATGGAGAACGGCAGGGGAGGACTCCCCGAGTACAGAAAGTATCTGGAGTCTCTCGCACGTCCGGGAAAAAACGGGGCTATCGTGATGAATGCCAACCCGTTCACCAAGGGCCACCGTTATCTCATTGAGCAGGCAGCCTCTCAGGTTGACAACCTCTATGTAATCGTCGTAAAGGAGGACCGTTCCAGATTCCCTTATTCCGAGAGAAAGTCAATGATAGAGGCCGGATGTGCCGGACTTTCCAATGTAACTGTCTGTGAGGGAAGTGATTACGTCATCTCGGCAGCGACTTTCCCGACATACTTCCTGAAGCAGCTTGATGACGCTACTCCTACCCATATAGCCTTGGACCTTGACTTGTTCGTCAGGCATATTGCCCGGCCGCTCGGAGTCACTGTACGTTTCGCAGGCAGTGAGCCTGAAGACAAACTGACACGATGCTACAACGAAATGATGTCGGAAATCCTTCCGGCAGGAGGATATGGCTCCAAGGATAATCCGGCCGGACAACTGATCAGTTTTGTCGAGATTCCGCGTCTCGGGCAGAACGGCAGACCGGTAAGTGCGACAGCGCTCAGAAGTGCACTTGACAGGGGAGACCTGAAGGCAGCGATGGAATTCGTTCCGGTTTCCACAGTGCCTTACCTCATAGCGGATTTGGCCGAAAGGTCGTTGAGACAGGAACTGGACACCACTCCGAAGCCGGGTCTTGTAGATAAGCAGGACAATGGTGCCCACAAGGATATGGACTATGCGTTGATGTCTGCAAGTATCTCTGCATTAAGACCTTATCTGACGAGAATCGCAGTGGAGTCCGCGGCCGAGGTCAATGCTGCCGGAATAATGTCGATAGGCATCGAAGCAGAAGCGGCCATGCTGAAGGCTACAGGAGGGGTGAATACCCACAAGGGAGCACTTTTCTGCATTGGCCTGTCGATTGCTGCAGCCTCTTTTCTGGCTTGCAGCACTGGGACAGTGGAAGCTGATTCATTCAGAGAACTTGTTTCGCGTACCGCGTCCCGGATACCTTCAGCCCAGAGCACGCACGGGGCTGAAGCCAAGAGAAATTTCAAGGTCGGTGGAGCGCTGGAGAATGCCAGAGAGGCATATCCTGAGCTTTTTACCGCCTGGTTACCATACTACAGGTCTTTGGAAGGCGACCCGTATCGTTGCCACAAGACATTGTTGTATATAATGACAGATCTTGACGACACCAATGTTCTCCACAGAAGGGGAGCGGAGGGGCTCGCCCATACCAAGTCCGAGGCGGCAAGACTGCTTAAGGACTTCAGCATGAGCGGGTTGTCGTTATTGAACAAGGATTTCATCAGGGAAAACATCTCGCCCGGCGGAAGCGCCGACATGTTGTCCTTGACGATGTTTATAAAGAGTATAATAATTAACAACTAATACTAATACTACAAAAATTATCATTTTATGGTTGAATTGATTCCACATGGCGTTTACTTGAAAAACGGCAAAACAATCGTCAATGATGCCACAGGTATGCCATCTGCCGATGAGGCTCGCGAAAATACTATCGCCTACAGAATTCTCCGTGCCCATGACAAGGACGGAAGCAAAGGCAAGAAGTTGCGCGTCAAATTCGACGCTATGGCTTCGCACGACATTACATATGTAGGAATTATCCAGACAGCACGTGCAAGCGGACTTGAGAAATTCCCTATCCCTTACGCGATGACCAACTGCCACAACTCACTTTGTGCGGTGGGCGGTACCATCAATGAGGATGACCATATCTTCGGACTTTCCGCTGCAAAGAAATATGGCGGAATCTATGTTCCTGCAAACCAGGCAGTCATTCACCAGTATGTACGCGAGGCACTCGCAGGCTGCGGCCGCATGATTCTCGGTTCAGACAGCCACACCCGCTACGGTTCACTCGGTTGCATGGGTGTAGGAGAAGGTGGTGGAGAGCTCGTGAAACAGCTTCTGAACAACACTTGGGATATCAATGCTCCTGAAGTTGTTCTCGTTTGGCTCGAAGGCAAGCCTAAGAAGGGTATCGGTCCTCACGACGTGGCTATCTCACTCGTTAAGGCCGTATTTGAGAATGGTTTCGTGAAGAACAAAGTTCTCGAGTTCGCAGGTCCCGGAGTAGCATCACTCCCAACTGATTTCCGTAACGGTATCGACGTGATGACAACTGAGACCACCTGCCTCAGCTCCATCTGGATTACTGACGAGAAAGTCGAGGAATACTATAAGATGCACGAGCGCCCTGAGGCTTACAAAGAGCTCCAGCCAGGTGAGGTCGCATACTATGATTCAATGATCCGCATTGACCTTTCTAAGCAGGAGTCAATGATAGCCCTTCCTTTCCATCCTTCAAACGCTTATACAATCCATGAGCTCCAGGCTGACCCGGAGGGAATCCTGAAGAAGGTCGAGGAGGATGCAAAGAACCGCTTCGGTGACAAGATATCCATCGATCTTGAGAGCAAGGTGAAGAACGGCAAGGCTTATGCTGACCAGGCTATCATCGCAGGCTGCTCTGGCGGTACATATGACAACCTCAGCGAGGCTGCGTCCATCATGAAGGGCAAGACTATCGGAAACGACTACTTCACAATGTCCGCTTACCCTCAGTCAACACCTGTTTACCTTGCAACCACGCGCAACCATATCGCTGAAGAGCTGCTCGAGGCCGGTGTAGTAATCAAACCTGCATTCTGCGGACCTTGCTTCGGAGCCGGTGACGTTCCTGCAAACAACGGTCTCTCAATCCGTCATACGACACGTAACTTCCCTAACCGTGAGGGCTCTAAGCCAGGTCAGGGACAGATTTCTCTCGTATGCCTGATGGATGCACGTTCTATCGCGGCTACAGCTGCCAACGGCGGTGTCATCACAGCTGCAACTGACGTAGAGTACGAGGATACACACAAGTCATACTCATTCGACGACCGCATCTACAAGAGCCGTATCTACAACGGGTTCGGAAAGGCAGACCCTACAGTCGAGCTCCGCTACGGACCGAACATCAAGGATTGGCCTAAGATGTATCAGATGGAGGAGAACATGCTTGTCGAACTCGCTGCGGTTATCCACGATCCTGTTACCACAACTGACGAGCTCATCCCTTCAGGTGAGACTTCAAGCTATCGTTCAAACCCTCTCAAGCTCTCTGAGTTCGCACTTTCACGTCGCGTTCCTGAGTACGTAGGTTTGAGCAAGCGCATCCAGTCAGAGGACCTCGACCGCCGTGCAGGAAAGACTCCTCAGCACGTTCTCGACGCTCTCGCAAAGGTAGGTGCCAATGCTGAGAATACCTCATTCGGTTCATGCGTATTCGCCAACAAGCCGGGTGACGGTTCTGCACGTGAGCAGGCTGCTTCTTGCCAGAAGGTTCTCGGCGGTGACGCGAACATCTGCTACGAGTATGCTACCAAGCGTTACCGCAGCAACTGTATCAACTGGGGTATCGTTCCGTTCACAATCGCAAAGGAAACACCTTTCGAGTACAATGCCGGTGACTTCGTATATGTTCCCGGTATCCGCGAGGCTATCCTTTCAGGCAAGGAGGAAATCGATGCAAAGGTTATCTGCGCTGACGGCGTGAAGGATATCCACCTCTATTTCCAGAACCTCACAGCTGACGAGCGTGAAATTCTCGCAGACGGTTGCCTCATGAACTTCTACGCAGCACAGAATAAGAAATAAACCGAAAACGACTTATTGTAATAACACTTAAATTAATTATATTTTTATGAAAAAAATTCAGATGGTTACTCCTCTCGTTGAGATGGATGGTGACGAAATGACAAGGATTCTGTGGAAGATGATCAAGGATGAACTTATCCTTCCTTTCGTAGATTTGAAGTCAGAATATTATGACCTCGGCCTCGTTCATCGTGACGAAACGGCTGACCAGGTGACAATCGACTCTGCCAATGCTACCAAGAAGTATGGTGTTGCAGTAAAGTGCGCTACCATTACTCCTAACACACAGCGTATGTCTGAGTACAATCTTCATCAGATGTGGAAGAGCCCTAACGGAACAATCCGTTCAATGCTGGACGGTACCGTATTCCGTGCACCTATTACCATTCCTTCAATCTCTCCGGCTGTGAAGTTCTGGAAGAAGCCTATCACCATCGCCCGTCATGCTTATGGTGACGTTTACAAGGGAGTGGAGATTCGCGCAGAGGAACCAGGAGTAGCCAAGCTCGTTTTCGAAGGTGAAAGCGGAAAGGTAGAAGAGCAGATTATCCACAAATTTGCAGGTCCTGGCGTTATCCAGGGTATGCATAACACTGACAAGTCTATCCGCTCATTCGCACACGCTTGCTTCAAGTATGCACTCGACATCAAACAGAGCATCTGGTTCGCTACAAAGGATACCATTTCCAAGAAGTATGACGGACAGTTCAAGGCTATTTTCGAGGATGTATTCAAAGAGTACGCTGAGGCTTTCGAGAAAGCAGGTATCGAGTACTTCTACACATTGATCGACGACGCTGTTGCACGTGTAATGCGTAGCGAAGGCGGATTCATCTGGGCTTGCAAGAACTACGATGGAGACGTTATGAGCGACATGGTTTCTACAGCATTCGGTTCACTCGCCATGATGACCTCAGTTCTCGTCAGCCCTGACGGAAAATACGAGTATGAGGCAGCTCACGGTACAGTTACCCGCCACTATTACAAGTACCTCAAGGGAGAAGAGACCTCTACCAACCCTATGGCAACAATTTTCGCATGGAGCGGTGCGTTCCGTAAGAGAGGTGAGCTGGATAACCTCCCTGAGCTTATCAACTATGCTGACCAGCTCGAGGCAGCTTGCCTGGATACCCTCAATGAAGGTATCGTAACCAAGGACCTCGCCAACCTCATGGAAGGCGTTACACCTCAGGTGAAGAACTCAGCTGACTTCATGGCTGCTATCCGTGAGCGTCTCGAGAAACGTCTCGCATAACCGGATATCATAATCTGAAACAATATGTCCCTCGCTCCGACAGAGCGGGGGGCTTTTCGGTTAAATGTCAATGATAATGTCAATGCCGGCGGCCGCGACTAAATCATCTTGTTCTCCGCGAAGAACTTCCACAGCGGCGCCGCCATCAGGGACTGTCTGATCTGGTCATTGACCATAAGATCCTTTACCTCGGCCTCGTCCATAAGCACAATCTGAAGGTCTTCTGTGCTGTCAAGGTGTTGGCTGCCAATCTTTTTCACGCCCTTGGCCACGAAACAGTGCGACAGATTGTTGGTCGTGCTCGAATTGCCCGACACAGTCATAATCTTGCTCCATTCTCCGTCCCCGTAGCCGGTCTCCTCCATCAACTCCCTCTTCGCAGCCTCAAGCGGAGTCTCGCCCTTCTCTATCACACCTGCCGGAATCTCGAAGCAGGTCTTGCCGAGACCATGACGGTACTGCCTCTCCATAACGAACTTCCCGTCTTCTGTCAATGCGATTACATTCACCCAGTCAGGATACTCCATCACATAGAACTCCGGATTCTGCCTTCCGTCTGGCAGTTCCACGCAGTCACGCCTCACCGTCAGCCACGGACGTCTGAAAAGATATTCACTCTTTATGATCTTCCATTTCCCGTCTTCGTTTATAGCATCTTTCATGATATCAGATTTTTAATGTCAATAATTATTCACAAATTTAGGAAAACTTATGCAACAAAATCAATCAATGTCCGTCTAGAGTATAGAACATCAGGAAACTGACGATATGAAAATCGATGACAAAATAGCGTCGGAACTGTTCCGTCAATACGGTAAAAGGCTGTACAACACGGCCTTGCGTATAACATTGTCATCATACGAAGCCGAAGAAATCATGCAGGAGACATTGATCCGGTTCCTTACCGGAGGCAGCAGGCCTGATGATGTGTGGGCATGGCTGCGGCGGATGTGCATAAACAAGTCCATCGACTACCTTCGCCGGGAAAAACGCTTCGTGAACATCGACGATGCCGTCACTTCATCGGAAACGGTTCTTGTCAATGACAATGAAGATATCTGGTCAGGCCTGGACGGGCAGTTGTTCCCGATGGTGATGGAACTGCTGAAGTCAATGCCAGACGGCTACCGCACGATACTGACATTGAAACTCATAGAAGACATTGATTATAAAGAGATTGCGTCAATGCTGGGAATCAGCGAGTCCAGTGTCCGGAGCCAATACATGAGGGGTCGCAGGAAACTCGCGGAAAAATTGAAGGAAAAGTTAAGTTAATGATTATGAATGATATAGAAAAATATTTCGATAACTATAGATGCCTTGCGGATGAGGCCGGAGACAATCCGTCCGTCACAGAACAGGATTTCCTCGGGAGGCTCCATAAGGAGCAGGCGAGAAAGCGCTTCCTCGCCCGTACACTTGCATTGACCTTTATCGGGATGGCTGCTGCATTGGCGGTTTTCGTCATTCTGCGCGAGCCGGGAGTTCCGGTCAATCCTGTGGAAGTGTATATGGCCAGCTATAGGGAAGGCGTGGCGCCGCTGCTGTCGGAAGTACGTGAGATGGAAATGTCGTCCGAGCTGTGCAGGGAAATGGATTTGTCGTCCGTCATTGAGGAACTGCTGGACTCCTCAGATGGCATGACTGCCGGGCTGGATGGCTTGGAAGATGCTGAAAAACTGGAAATTACGAGAAAATATTATGACAGAAGCCTTGACGAAATCAGGACTCTGTACGGCGAATGCTGCCGGGCATACTGTGCCGGGGCGACAGCTGCTGAAGATAATGGAATTTAAATTGTCAATGATATGAAAAAGAATCTGTTTGTACTGATATTGCTTTGCGTGATATCTGTGATTAATGTCAATGCAGGTGTGAATCCCGCAATGAGAAAGGAATACGATTTTACGTCGTTCAATGCAGTCCGCACTGTGTCCAGAAGACAGTCTCTTTCGGGCAGGGGCACTTACGTCACTTCCAGTTATAAAATCTCACTGGTGAAGTCGGATCATTATAAAGTCGTCATGGAAGTTTGGGACAGGGATGACATCGACCTGTTCGAAGTCAGACGTGTAGGAAACACTGTGGAATTGGTGACGGCTATAAAGAAGTATCCATACCACAGCAAAGCCGAAGACCCTTGTGCGACAGTGACGATATATACTCCTGAGTTTCCGAGCGTTACGCTCAGTGGAACCAGCCAGATGAGCGTGTCCGGCGGTGCGTTCTCCGGTGATAATCTGTCAGTCACCCTGTCTGGGGTCGCTAAAATAGACGGCCTTTCCGGGACTTGGAACAGGGCAAATATCACAATGAGCGGCACTGCACGCATGAACAACCTGACTTTGAACTCAGGAGCCTGCTATCTCACCTGCAGCGGGGTTGCTGAAATTGCCGGAGTATCGTCCATATCTTCTGACAAAGTCCAGTTGTCAATGTCAGGAGCGACCTCGATAAAGATCGACAATATCAATTCCGGACTTGTCGATGCCACGGCGAGCGGTGCCGGCAAACTCAGTTCCCTCGAAGTCAATGCCAGTGAGCTCATAGCAAATCTTTCAGGAGCTTCGGCTGTCAAATTCACCGGAAAAATCGGAAAAATCTCAGCCGAGATGCAGGGAGCTTCCTCTCTGTCTCTCCATGGAAATGGAAACGAAGTGACTGTCTCCGCATTCGGAACTTCTACCTTGAATGCCAAGAATTTTACAGTGAAAGATGCCTCACTGAAACTTTCCGGAGTGGCCGGAGCCACCGTTACTGTCACTGAAAAACTCGAGACGGAAACGTCAGGAAGCTCACATATAGATTACTACGGCAATCCAAAGACTGTAAGCAACAAGTCCAATAACGTAGTTAAACATTAGCAATTAAAGTTTCGCAAGTTGTCCAACTTGCTGAGTGTTTACGTAATTTGGAGGTTTCTCTCCCATACGCAGGAAGTATGGCCCACGCACATTTTTTTGTACGTTACCCTCACCCTAAATCCCTCCCCTCGGGGAAGGGACTTACCGTCGCCCTGTCGGGCTCCAAAAGCGGTGTTTTGCAAGGGCAAAACTTAAGTTAATAAAATAAGTTTTACATATTTATACTCAAAGCTTTAATTGAGTAAATGGAAGCCGTCGGGTCTGGAGTGATTCCACACCCGGCGGTATTTTCACTTCTTTACGAACAGGGATGCGAAACCGAAAAAGTCGGGGTCGAACTTGTCATCCCAGAGCATCTCGCCGAACGGCGGGGTGTCATAGTCACGAAACTCCAGCCTGAGGCCGTTGTCATCTAGGCCGAATACGACCACGGCCTCTCCAAGTGTCTCATCATCAGCACTGAAGGAGCGGTTTGCGCAGGACAACGTGTAATAGGTATTGTACTGGTAAGGAATGCCGTCGGCACTCACATACATCTGGCACTCATAGGAAGTGTGCTTGCCCAGGATAGTCGAAGGCCTGGTGCAATTTATAGGGGAGGCAAGAGTGACCGTGCACTTCCTGAAGAAATTCATGAAGTCACCCGAACCGCCGGGAGTCAGCGAGACGGAGCCGTCAGCCTCTTTCGCGAAAGTCAATGTGAAGCCTTCATTATGAGTAGGAATCAGTTCGGTATCCTCCTCCATCTCCGTGAAATCCTCATTGATCTGGTTCAGGGCGAAGGTCTTGCTGAACGTCCATGTGCCGACCAGTTTGTCAGGAGTCTGGACACCGCGGACTGCCACGGACACAGAACTGTTGTCACCGGCAATGAATCGGCCGTACTCGGGGTCCACAGTTATGATTGCCTCATCATCTCCCGAAAAACCGGCCGGGACGGTGAACCTTGCGGAACCGGAAGTCTCACCGGCATTGAGCAGGATGTAGGCCGGATATGAAGCATCTGAAGACTTCGTCTTGGATTCTCCCGAGAAAACAAGATTGGAAGCCCCTGGGCCTGAGACTATCAGCGGAATCATTATGTCCTCCGTGGTGGCAAGATCCTTTCCACTTATCGCTCCGGTAACATTGACAGAAACGATGAAATTCTCCAAGGCGTAGCCCCTTGACATGTTGAAGGAATAGATCATCGCCTCCTGAGGGTCAGGTGAAATCACTGCAAGAAACTTTGTCCCGAGAGAGTAGCCCGACGGCGTGTTGAAGCGCAGGGTAAGCGTCTTGGATTCCGTAAGCGAGATGTCCCCGACAGTTACCGAGCCGGAAGACTCGCCGGCCTTAATGGTGATGTAATCCGCTGATATGGTGTAATCTACGTCCTTCTCCGCGTCTCCTGACAACAGCAGCGGAACAGTAAGTTCGGAAGATACCGGCTCACTGACATTGACAGAAACCTCTACAGAACCCTGCTGGTAAATCGTATATAGAATCTGTTCGAACTCGATCTCCGGTTTCCCGCCCTTCTGACAGGAAATCACTGAAACCGCGGCAGCCAGAACTGCCAAAAGATATGATATCCTTTTCATATTCTGTAACCGGTTTTTCTGGTTATTCGGCAGCCTTGACAGCCGCTTCATATTCCGCCTTGATGGCCTTGACCTCATCAGTTTCCTCCTTGGTCGGAATCTCGCCCTTCGGCTTTATATAACTCTTGGAAGCATCGCTGGTCTTGGGCGGGAGTTCAGAATATCCGCATCCGCTCAGGCCGATGCAACTGGCTGCCAATAAGGCAATTATGTATTTCTTGTTTCTCATGTCCATCAGTATTCATATCCCGGATTCTGCTCCAGGTCAGGGTTAAGGTCAATGTCGGATTTTACGATAGGAGCGGTGTAAAGATAAGCCTTGGTAGTGAACTTCAGACCATTGCTGATGACCCACCATTCCGGTCTGCCGTTGCGCTTCAGTTCGAACCACCTGTCACCCTCCATATAAAGTTCCTTGCGCCTCTCGTCGAAGATGGCCTGGAGAAGAGGTGTGATTGCCATACCTTTGCAGTCCACGACGATTCTCTCATCCGTGCGGACTGCCGGTAAAGTGCTCATGGTCAGGTCAATGGCGCCGTTGATTCTGTTCCGTCTGAGTTCATTGACCCAATCCAGGGCTTTGTCCTTTTCCCCTTTGTGATAGTAGGCTTCGGCAAGCATCAGCACCATTTCAGAGAGCCTCACGCGGCATTCAGGCATCTTGACATTGAACCTCTTCTTGTCGAAACTTGCCGCGTACCTCACGTCCTCCGACGGATTCCCGCCGAACAGGCGTATCAGTTTCGCGCAGGCCGGCCGCGTCGCGATATAATTCTTCGTGTAGCTGAAATACCAGTCCAGACCGCTGGAATTGTTCACATGCGAGCGGACAAGGACCTCACCCTTCGTCTCGGAAGGCGCATTGATCATCGCCGCATAATCCGAAGCCGGCGTAAGCGAATAACCGCTGTTGTCAATGATATCGTTGCATATCGAGATGACGTTGTCCCAGTTCTGGCACCAGAACTCCAGCTTTGCCTTGTAAGCCTTTATCACCCAAGTAGTAAAGATATATTTCTTGTCTGTCGGATTCAATGCCAGTGCCTCATCGAACAACTTTCCGGTATATTCGTAAGTCTGTTTCATCGTACCGCGCAGAGGTCTCGAATCTATGTCGAAGTTGTCCACAAGAGGGATGCCCGGCAGATTCTCTTCCCATGGCTGGCAGAACTCGCGCATGAGGTTGTAATAAATGATGCCCTTCATAGCGTAAGATGCTGAAACTAAGCCTTTTGCAGTTTCGGTATCCCTGCCTGCCAGATTGCCGATGACGATGTTGCAGTCTCTCACGATTTCCCAGCTGTCCCTGTAGAAATACTGTCTCTTGCCGATTTCCTCCCCGGCAAAGAACTCCAGGAAACTGCTCGTCATGATATTGGCATCCAGATTGTCCGAGCATCCTTCCAGATACTTTATCATATCCATGTTTCCGATGACGAACTCGTCCTCACCGCCCTCAATGTCGCTCAGGCGCTTATGGATTATGGACGCGAACTCCTCATCGGTCTTCGGGATGACCTGGCCCTGCGGCTGGACATTCAGATAATTCCCGCAGCTGACGCAGAAGATAAAGGTCAATGCCAGTGTAAATATTCTCAAGTGTCTCATTTTCAAGCCCTCCTAAAATTCAATGTTCATACCTGCCGATACGCTTCTTGTCGTAGGGTATGTGGCTCCCGGAATCTCCGGATCCATACCGTCATACTTCGTGAAGGTAAAGAAATTGTTCAGCGAGACATGGAAACTCAGTGCGCGCATTCTCATCTTCCTCACAGCTGCATGAGGAAGAGAATATGAGAGAAGAATGGTCTTGATTTTCAGGTACGAGTTATCCTTAAGGAAGATTGCGTCTATGATGCTGGCATCCATAGGATTGGAGTTGGAAAAATTATATCTCGTCCCGTAAAAATCATATATTCTCGGGTACTTCACTCCGGTTGTATTGTCTGCTGTCCAACGGTTTGTCCTGTCCTTTTCCACATTCAGGTGGTTTCCGTAGAGGTCGCTGAACTGTGACTGGACAGCCTCGGTACTGATACCGTTGCGCAGCGCGCTGCCGTATGTGGCAGGGTAGTGCGGTTTGTCATAGATCTTCGAGCCTAAAGAATATACACCGCTGACGCTGAGCCTGAGCTGACGCCATGAGGCGCTGATGTTGAAACCTCCCGTGTAAGGGGCGTTCTGAGTTCCCAGATAGTGGGTGTAGTTGTCAGGCTTGTTCAGGTCCGTAGCTTTCCTGATGTCTGCATCCGGTCTCAGGCGGAACTCATAAAGTCCTGTTTCTTTGGAGATTCCTGCATAATCGCCGCTGAAGATGGCACCGGTAGGGTAGCCCTCCACATATCTGTCCTTCGAGGTTATGCCGGTCTTGCTTACCTGCTTGTATTTCAGGACCTTATTATAGTTGTATGCGAAGTTGACTCCTGCCGAGAGCAGCCAGTCTCTTGTCTTTATGATTTTTCCTCCCAATGTCAGTTCGACACCGCTGTTCTGGATGTCGGCGGAATTGAAATAGACACTGGTGAATCCTGTCGTGCTCTGGACAGGTGAGGCTGTGACCACGTCAGTGCTCTTGCGGTAGTAATACTCGGCATTGACATTGAACCTGTCCTTCCACAGGCCGAGGTCGAGACCGATTTTGGCGTCTCTGGTCTTTTCCCAGCCGAGGTCCGGATTCGGTGCCGAAGGAATCGTTCCGAGGGTGAATGACTCGTCACCGAAATATCTGTACTGCTGCTGGAGGTATCTGACGACGAGCAGATGCGATGTGCTGGTGTTGACATCTCCGGTAAATCCGTAGGCCGCCCTCAATGTCGCGTGCGACACCGTCGGCAAGGCTTTCTTGAACCATTTCTCTTCACCGATATGCCAGGCGGCACCAGCGCTCCATGTAGGATTGAACTGCCGGTTGCTTCCGAAATTGGAACTTCCGTCAGTTCTGAAAGAAGCATTCAGCACGATACTGTTGCCGAGGTAATAGTCTGCGGACGCGTAGAATGACGCGTATCTAGTCTTGCCGAAATATTCTCCGTTCAGTTTTTCCACCTCGCTCAGCCATTCCTCCTGCGGACCGCTTATCGGCGGAAGTGCATCAGTTCCGGTCTTCGGGTCATAATTGTACCTCTTGGTATAGAGCGTGTTGGCACCCGATCCCCTGAGCTCGGCACCTGCCAGCACATTGAGTGTGTGGATGTCAGAGAAAGTCTTGTTGAAAGAGAAATGTCCTCTGGCCACGTAACTGTTCCTGTTCGTGCTGTTCTGCGAGATGCTTCCGTAGAGGTTCGTCTGTGACCTGTTGTCGCTTCCCAGTCTGTCACGGAAGGCTGAATATGTGTACTTGTCGACGATTTTGTCCGTCGTATTGTTTGCAAATGAATAAGATACGAGTCCGACAAAATGGAGTTCACCGATAATGCCGATGTCAGCCTGCGTGCGGAAAGTTCCGTTCGTATTGACTGTCTTGCTGTAATTCGAATCCAGTTCACGAAGGATGTTGAACCCGTTCAGCGGCATCACCTGCTCGGCTCCGCGTCCGTTATAATATCCCAATGAGAACCATGTCAGGTCTGCGGCATAAGAGCCGTCAGAATTATACGCTTTTTCGTAAGGGTTTGAGAAATAGGCATATAGGAACGGATCTACAGTCGAATAAGGCATCTTGGATTCTTGACGCGCCGCTGTAAGTCCGACATCGATGCGCACACGGTCAATAGGGGTCAATGTCATTTTGGCATTGACATTATACCTCTTGTAGTCGTTGTGGCGGAGCATTCCGTTTTCGTCATTCAGGCCGAGCGCGATATAATAGGTGCTTTTGCTCGAACCTCCGCTCAATGAAAGGTGATGTCCCTGAGAGAAGGCGTTGCGGAAAAGGAGATCGTACCAGTTCGTGTCAATGCCTCTGAGCGATGCTATGTAGCTGTCCTGTGCGGTCTTGTCGTCTTTCATTGGCGCGAATTCGCCGAGTCCTGCGCGTATCTGGCCCACGATTCCGATGACAGGGTAGATGATGGTGTTGTCGATCTGCGATGCAGCGTATCTCTTTGCTGAAAACTCGTCCCACAACTCATCCTCCCATGCCAGTTTTTCGGAAGAATTCATGAGATTCAGGCTTCTCTGCGGCTTGAAGGACCATGAGAAGGTGTTGTTGTAATTGATTCGCATCCTGCCTGACTCTCCGCTTTTCGTGGTCACGACAATGACGCCGTTGGCTGCTCTGGAACCGTAGATTGCCGAAGCCGCGGCGTCTTTGAGAATCGTAATGCTCTCAATGTCATTGGGATTCAGGTTTCCGATGCCTTCAGCGAAGATGTTGTCGAATCCGCCTGTAGCAATCTGTTCCTTGCTCAGGTTTGGGGAGTCGCTCTGCAGGGGCACTCCATCTACCACCCATAGAGGCTGGCTTCCCGTGAGGCTGTTGGCTCCGCGGATTGTGATTTTGGTCTGGGTTCCCGGCTGTCCGGAGGTGTTCTTGATGTTGACTCCGGCCACCTCTCCCTGCATGAGCGCATCGACAGAGGATACTGCCTGTGACTTGAACTTGTCGGAATCCAGCACGGCTACGGAACCGGTCATCCTCTTGAAGTAAGTCTGTGCATATCCTGTGACGACGACCTGATCGAGGTGATTGTCAGCACTTTCCATCACGATGGTCACGTCCGTGGTCTTGCCTTGGGTGATTGGCACCGTCACATTCTTCATCCCTATAGATGAAAACGTCACACTTCTCGCCGATGGCGGAAGCGTGACGCTGAATTTTCCGTCAAGGTCCGCCGTTGTGCCGACGGAATTCTTTTCATTACAGACAACGCCTGCACCCGGGACGGGTTCCCCGTCAGTGTCCACGACTTTGCCTGTAAACCTTATCCCTTGGACGGTTTCATGTGATGTCTGGCTTTCGAGAGTCTGCC
Organism: Bacteroides sp. CAG:770; assembly: GCA_000435075.1. GTDB lineage: Bacteria > Bacteroidota > Bacteroidia > Bacteroidales > UBA932 > Cryptobacteroides. The sequence continues at coordinate 26,357 of FR890613.1, forward strand.
CACGAGTTTCCACGGTAGCCGACCCCAGCAGCACCACTAAAAGAAGACATAATGTGTAAGCTCGTTTATACATTGGCAAATTATCTGATTTTTATTCCTTCCGATCGCATTTCGTCCAGCGCTTTCCTGTGACCGGCTTCGTCCACATAGGCCAGGCAATCGGGGAGCAATATGACATTGAAACCGGCTTTCTTCAGGTCCTCGCAGGTGTTCCTGACGCAGAATTCGGTAGCGATTCCGCAGACGAACACATTGTCCGGCTCCAGCATTGACACGACCTCTCCGAGGGATTGTCCTGCGGCATTGACCCCGTCGAAGCCTGAGTATTGCTCCACTGCGGCATCGCATCCTTTGTCGAAAATCAGGTCCTCGTCAGCGTATGGCCTCAGGTCTTCGTGGATTTCTCCTCCGCGGGTTCCTGCCACGCAGTGCACCGGCCAGATTCCTCCGTTTTCCTTGAATGAGGAGTGGTTTGCCGGATGGTGGTCGCGGATGAAGAGCACAGGGAGGTCTTCGTCACGCGTTTTCTTTATGAAATCCAGCGTGTTGGCCACTGCATTTCCGGAATTGGCGCAGGCGAGGCTGCCGTCAATGAAGTCGTAGAGCATATCGACTACGATTAGTACAGAATCATTGATCATATCTTTTAAATATCTAGTCCTTGTCGATTCTGAAGTTGTTGATTTCGTTCACCAGTTTGGTGAGAATCTCGTTCTTCAGGTTGTATAGGTTGTCAGAAATATCTACCTTATAGTAATGAGGGTTGATGAGACGCCTTTCAGATGGGCTGAAGTGGGCGAGAGTATCATTGTAGTAGGCTTTCTTCTCCATCAATGTCCTCTTCGGTGCGCATCTTTCGCCATTTTCGATTACCGGAATCTGGAGCGTTTTCCACTGGTAAGTCCCCTCGTCGAAGGTCTTGAACTTGTAGCGGTCGTATTCGTCCTTGATGGTGAAGGTCTTGCCGTGCTCGATGTCCTGGCTCAGTTCATCTCCGCGGAGGCATGTGACGTCCGCCTTGAAAATGTCTCCGAATTCTTCGTCATGCTTCATGAGACGGTAGGTAATCTGGAATCCGGGGTTGATAAGCTTGATGCGGTCCTCTGATTTTTTCAGGACAGGCTCGTCCCCGATCTGCACAAGTTTATATACGTTGCCGAAGCATGGAGCCGCCTTGCTGGTAGCGATGGCGTCACCCACTCCGTAAGAGTCGATCTTTGCTCCCTGTCTCTCGAGGTCGGTGATGAGATACTCGTCCAACGAATTGGTGGCGAATATCTTGCATCCTGTAAGACCGTGGGCGTCCAGAATCTTCCTGACTTCTGCGGAGAGGTATGCGAGGTCGCCGGAATCGAGCCTGATGCCATATCCGTAAGGATAGTCATTGTCAATGCCGTTTTCCTTGAACGCCCTTATCGCATTGAGCACGCCGCATCTGAGGGTGTCGTATGTGTCAATGAGAAGAATCAGGTTCTCGCCCCTGTGTGTGTTTATATAGTCGCAGAACGCCTTGTGTTCGCCCTCTACCGTGCTTCCGTATGAAGTCACGAAACTATGGGCCATGGTTCCCGTGGAAGGGACACCGTTCATGACACCGGTCAGGATGTTGGAAGTGCTGGCGCATCCCGCGATGATTGCAGCTTTCGCTCCATAGACCGCAGCCCAAGGGCCGTGGGCTCTTCTGGAACCGAATTCGCTTACAGGATGGGACGTAGCGCGGCATACTCTGGATGCCTTGGTGGCCACAGCCATCTGATGGTTCATTATGCAGAGCATAGGTGTCTCAAGTACCTGAGCCTGGATGAGCGGGGCCTCTACAGTGATGATCGGTTCGTTAGGGAAAGCGATTTCACCTTCTTTCATCGCATAGACGTTTCCGGTGAACTTCATTCCGGCCAGATATCTGCGGAAATCAGCATATTCCTCTCCCGGAAGGAACTTCTCGAAAAACTCCTCCGGCATTGACCCGAGGTTGCCTATCATTTCGACTACCTCGTCCGTGCCGCAGACTACAGCCCAGTTGTTGTTCTCCGGTGCTTTTCTGTAAAACAGATTGAAGACTGCAGTTTTCTCTCCGTTTCCGCAGTCCATAAATGACTTTCCCATCGTGTACTGGTACTTGTCCGAGCAATATGCAAATTCTTTGACTTCCATGTCGTATTTTAATGCCGTAGCATTTTGTTAATAATTATGTTATTCAATTTTCGTCTTTGCGAAACTTGAGTTATGATGACCATGCTATGCAACATTCAAAAAATAACATGCATCATCTAAGGGAATCTTTTCGGTCTATATTCCTTTTTTCATCAGTCGTGTACGTCCAGTACACTCCTTCTTCGGAAAAGAAATCTATCCTCGAAAATCTTCTCCTAATCTGAAGCAGGTTGTTTTTTTACGTTACTATGCAAATGTACGAATTGTGACGGAAAATTGCTAAATTAGCATGGTAAGATTTAACTTTTATCGCCGCCGGTGAACCACGGCATCGGAATAGAGCATGTCAGGGGCGGCAAATTCACGTGTACTTTAGAACATAAACTATTATGACAGATACTCTTAAGAGACTTTTCGAGTCTTATGCCGGGCAGAAAGCCACCGACATCCAGGAACTCAATTCATCCGGAAGCAACCGCCGTTATTTCAGAATTACCGGTGAAACAGGCATTTCCCTGGTCGGAGTCCTCGGACTTAACCTGAAAGAGAACCGGGCATTCTGTTATCTGAGCCGCCATTTCCTGGAGAAGGGTATCCGTGTCCCGAAGGTTCTTGCCGTGAGCGAGGACGGAATGAGCTACATTCAGGAAGATCTGGGAAATGACCTCCTTTACGACAAGCTCGCCCAGGGGCGCGAAAGCGGAGAGTACTCTTCTTATGAAAGGTCAATGCTGCGCCACACTCTGGAGATGCTTCCTAAAATCCAGTGCAAAGGAGCTGAAGATCTCGATTTCAATATCTGTTTCCCGGAGCCGGCCTTCAATGGCAGGATGGTGATGTTCGACCTGAATTATTTCAAATACTGCTTCCTCAAGGCCACCGGAATGGAGTTCGACGAGGTTAAGCTTCAGGACGATTTCGAGAAACTTCATGACGACCTTCTGGGTGAGGATACCCAGACATTCCTTTACAGGGACTTCCAGGCGCGTAATGTCATGATAAAGGACGGCGAGCCGTATTTCATTGACTTTCAGGGAGGAAGACGCGGTCCTATCTATTACGACGTGGCTTCTTTCATCTGGCAGGCACGTTCCCGCTATCCTGAGGACCTGAAGGAAGAACTGGTGCAGACCTACCTCAGGTCATTGAAAAGCTATATGCCTGACATTGACGAGAAACATTTCCATGAGCGTCTGAGGCTGTTCGTCCTTTTCCGCACACTTCAGGTTCTGGGAGCTTACGGATTCCGCGGATATTTCGAGAAGAAACCGCATTTCATCGCCAGCGTGCCTTTCGCAATCGACAATCTGAGAAGGCTCATGCAGCGTCCGTTCGCACGCTATCCTTATCTGTCAGAGGTGCTTACGAAACTCACCACCATGGAGCAGTTTTATGTCAATGCCGAGGATAAGAGACTACATGTCAATATCTTCAGTTTCGCATATAAGAAAGGTATTCCGGCTGACACCTCAGGAAACGGAGGCGGATACGTTTTCGACTGCCGTTCTGTGAACAACCCCGGAAAGTACGAGTTCTATCGTCAATTCACCGGCCTTGACAAGGAAGTCATCAAGTTCCTCGAGGATGACGGCGAGATCTTAACCTTCTTGGACAGCGTGTATGCATTGGTCGATGCCCATGTCAAGCGCTTCATTGAGAGGAAGTTCACTCATCTTCAGGTCTGCTTCGGCTGCACCGGAGGGCAGCACAGGTCAGTCTATAGTGCGGAACATCTTGCCGAGCATCTTGCAAGGAAGTTCGACATCAGAGTTACCGTGACACATAGAGAATTGGATATCGAAAAGACATTCTAGCATGAGAGCGATGGTGTTTGCGGCGGGCCTTGGAACAAGACTCAAGCCATTGACAGACAATCTTCCCAAGGCGTTGGCCCCTTTGGCCGGCCATACATTGTTGTATCATGTGCTGATGAGGTTGAGGGATGCCGGCATCGACGAATTTGTCATCAATGTCCATCATTTTGCCGACAAAATTATTGACTATGTGCATGATACTCCGGAACTTGCCGCGCTGGACATCAGGTTTTCAGATGAGAGGGATCTGCTCCGGAATACCGGAGGGGGAATCCGCTATGCGAAGCCTCTTCTGGAGGGCCAGAATTTCCTTGTTCATAATGTGGATATCGTCTCCGACCTGAATATCAGAGAGTTCGAGAATTGTGCACGTCCTGATGCTGTTTCCACTCTTCTGGTGAGTCAGCGCAAGACCCAGCGTTATTTTCTTTTCAATGACGATATGCGGCTCGTCGGCTGGACCAATATCGCCACCGGCGACGTGAAGACCCCGTTCCGTGGACTTGATGTAAGTAGGTGCTACAAGCTGGCTTTCGCCGGCATCCACATGCTGTCAAGTGTGATTTTCAATGTCATGGACGCCATCGATGAGGCTCCGGAGAAGTATCCTCTGTACGATGCGTCCGGCAATGTCATTGAGGGCTCCTATGATGCTCTGGGCCAATGCTTTCCGATTACGGATTTCTATCTCCGTGCAGCTGCGGCGTTCCCTGTATATGGAAAAGAACCGGCTCACCTTACGCTCATTGACGCAGGCAAGCCGGAGACTCTTCTTCAGGCTGAAAGGTTTATTTCTCAGTCCTGAGATCCTTCTGCAGGTATTCTGTTGAAAACTCTTATCGCAAAGACGAGGAATACGATGCACAATGCGGCGAGGCCGTAGTATGCATGTGCCGACATGACGTCGCACCAGGTATCCATGTCCTTGAGGGCGTCAATGTTGCCCGCTATCAATGCCAATGTGTTGTTGGTGAAGTGCATCAGCATTGTCAATTTCAGTGAGCCTGTCTTGTAGTACACATATCCGAAAAGGCAACCGAGGGCGAATGCCGGAATGGCCTGCCAAGGGTTCATGTGTATGAGAGCGAAGAACAGTGCCGAGATGATGATGGCCACGGCAGGGGCGAAGCCTTTCCGCAGTTCTCCGTTCTTACCGGGTTTGCGGGTGCAGTGAAGCAATCCTCTGAGTACCATGCCTCTGCACAGCCACTCCTCGAAGAACGGTGCGAAAACAGAAACGCAGATGAAGTTCAGGATGACATTGCCTCCGGTCATGCTCTCGAGGGCTGTCTTGAGCCACTGCGGCATCTCCGGCATTCTGGCATTGACCATATCCATTGCGAAGCCGAGGGCGAGTGTCGAAAGCATTGCCAGTCCTGCGCAGCCGAGGATTCCTATCTTGCCGAAATTCTCCGAGTCGAGGCTGTATCCGTCGTCAAACATTGAATTGCGCAGGCTTCTCATTCGTGCGTAAATCATTGGAGGAATGAACATTATCGGATATGAAATCAGCATCTTCACTTCATTGGGAGTGCCCGGCATGAACATGGCGAAACAGCTTGCAAACAAGCTTCCGAGAAGGGAACCGCCAAGAAGGAAAAGGAGTAGCGCGAAGATTTCCCACGGGTTCGGTGTGAAATAGTCATAGACGCCCAGTAGATTGTAGTTTTTTATTTTTTTGTGTGCGCTCATTGCCTTGGATTTTAAAATCCGCTGTCGTGACTGGAAATCATGACAGCGGATATGTTGTAAATCTTATGTTGCCGCTTATTTGTAGAGAGGTGTAGGATATACTCCCTTGTCAGCAAGTTCCTGGAACTTGGCAACAACGCCCGGTCTGTCTTCCTTGTAAGTTACTCCGAACCAGTGTGACGGTGTAGAGAGAACCTCGCATTTTGCCTCGCCTGACTTGATCATGCAGTCGATTGCGAACGGGATGTAGAACTCTTTCTTGAGTTCCTGGCTGTTCTCCTCGAGGAATTTCTCGAAAATCTTTTCGCTCTGCTCGAAGTAATCTGGAGTGAAGCCCCACATGTTCATTGAACAGAGGTTGTTGGCAACGAGTTCGACATGTGTCTCTCCAGTTGCAGAGTTGTCTCCATATACCTTTCCGTCAGCTTCCTTGGCGATGTTCAGGTGCTCGACAACGTCTGTGAGGTGCTGCTCCTTGTCGTATGCGCAGATACCTCTGGATACGCTGCCTGACTCAGAGAGTGTATGGTCGAGTTCGAAACCTACGATGCTGTAAACGCCCTTGCTGTTCTCGTGTGCACGAAGCCAGTCTCCGAGGATTTTGAATGATTCCTTGCCGTAGAAGTCATCGCCATTGATGACTGCAAATGGCTCATGGATAGCGTCTTTTGCCATAAGTACCGCATGTGCCGTTCCCCAAGGCTTCTGTCTTTCAGGGTTCAATGTGAACCTTGCAGGGATTTTGTTAAGTTCCTGTGTGACGAACTGGAACTGGAGAGGTTCGCCGTCGAGACATTTAACATGGCTGTACTTTGCTTTTACGGTCTCCTCGAACTGCTCCTTGAAATATTCTCTTACGATATACACTACTTTACCGAAGCCGGCCTGTACTGCGTCATAAATAGAATAATCGATGATTGTTTCGTTGTTCGGGCCGAGTCCGTCCATCTGTTTGAGTCCACCATAGCGGCTACCCATTCCGGCAGCGAGGACTAGCAATGTTGGTTTCATATCTTTATTTAAGTTTATATGTTATATTGGGCAAATTTAGTTATTTTTGTCGTGATTTACTCGGATTATTTCTGTTAATTAGTCTAGCACATGGGAAAGATAGGCAACAAGATAAAAGAGGCATGGTACGGGCCGCATAAGTCATTCATCCGTTATGCAACTTATGCGACGGCGGCATTTCTTGTGTTCGAGTGTTTCATCAGTGATGACAGCCTGCTGCGTTGGGCGAAAGCCGGTATCGAAATACGTCAGCAGAAGGCTCAGATACAGAAATATAGGGATGAGATAGCGAAAATGGACAAACAGGTCCGCATGCTCTCAAACGACCGGGACACTCTGGAGGAGTTCGCCCGTTCCACATTCCACTTCTCCCAGCCTGATGAGGATGTCTATCTTATTGGGCGATAAACTGATATACGATATCTCCAATCTGTTTGGACGGGGCTTTCGGTGATGCCGAGAATCTCGACATTCTGGCAGCCCTCACCGCGAAATCCCTAAGGCACCTGTCTGAAGAGGACACGTCATCCAGAACCCTCGCATCCACCACTTTTCCTGAGTTGTCGACGGTGATGACTACTGTCACCATTCCTCCGCTGAAGCATCTGTAGGCAGGGATTGGCAGATGGCTGGCCTTCCTATTGTCCAGATGCCATGAGAGTACCGAAGGACCGCTGTAGTTGCTTTCCTTCGGCTTGTCTTTCTTGACATTTTTTGCAGGAGTTTCCACATAGTCATCGTCAGACTTGATGTCCGGACCGTTCTTCAGGTCCTTTGCCAGTCTCGCAGCATCTGCATAGAGTTTCTCCGCGTCTGTATTGCGGTCGTCTTTCAATGCGCCCTTGTTTCGTGAAGATGTCGTGTTCTTGAATTCAATGCCGGTATTTCCGTTCAGCATCTGGTTCACCCTGTCTTCGATGAGGTCGTCCAGAGTCTTGTTCACTTTCTCTTCAGCTTCTTCCTTTTCAGCTGTTTTCTGAAGTTCATCCTGCTTGGAGAAGTCTATGACAAAAGAGTTCTCCTTTTGCAAGGAAAACCCTATCTGTGCTATGAGCAGGACTATCAGAATAACCAGATGAACGATTACCGTGAGATACAGTCCTGCCTTATCGTCCTGTGTCAGCATGCTTCTTCTGCAAAGATTTCTCTATTGTAGCTGAAATTATGTCGATTGCGACTTTGTTGTGTCCTCCCTGAGGAATGATGATGTCCGCATACCTCTTGCTAGGCTCGATGAACTGGAGATACATCGGTTTGACTGTCTTGGTATATCGTTCGATGACCGTTTCCACAGTCTTGCCCCTTTCTATGATATCCCTGGCCATCACTCTCATCAGTCTGTCGTCATCGTCCGCGTCCACGAATATCTTGATATCCATCTGTTCACGGAGTTCCTTGCAGGTGAATACAAGGATACCCTCAATGATAATGACATCGGCCGGTTCCACGGTCACCGTTTCGGTAGTGGAACGGGAGCAGGTCAGATATGAATAGACAGGCTGTTCGATGCGTTTGCCTTCTTTCAGTTCCTTCAGTTGCTTGCAAAGCAGTTTGAAGTCAATGGCTTCCGGGTGGTCGAAGTTGATCTTCTGTCTGTCTTCCAGAGGAAGATAACTGGAGTCCTTGTAGTAGGAATCCTGGGGAATGACCACGACTCTTTCCTTGAGCTGTTTTGTAATTTCTTTTACTACAGTTGTTTTACCGGAGCCTGAGCCTCCTGCTATACCTATGACGAGCATTGCTATCAGGATTAAAAGTCTGCGTTTCTAGGTGTTCTTGGGAACGGAATCACGTCCCTGATGTTGCTCATACCGGTAACGAACAGAAGAAGTCTCTCGAATCCGAGACCGAATCCGCTGTGAGGCACTGTTCCGAATCTGCGGGTGTCAATGTACCACTCCAGGTTCTTTCTGCTCATTCCGAGTTCGTCGATACGTGCTTCAAGTTTCTCGAGGGAAGCCTCACGCTCAGAACCGCCGATGATCTCTCCGATCTTAGGGAAGAGAACGTCTGTTCCGCGGACTGTCTTGCCGTCCTCGTTCTGTTTCATATAGAATGCCTTGATCTCCTTAGGATAGTCCGTAAGGATGACAGGTTTCTTGAAGTGCTTCTCCACGAGATATCTCTCGTGCTCGCTCTGGAGGTCAACACCCCATTTGACAGGGTATTCGAACTGCTGTCCTGACTCTTCGAGAATCTTGATACCTTCGGTATAGGTGAGTCTGACGAAGTCAATGCCGAGGACGCTCTTCAGTCTTTCCACCAGACCGTCGTCATATTTGTCGTTCAGGAACTGGATGTCTTCCATGCAGTTGTCGAGAGCGTACTGTACGAGGTATTTCACGAATTCCTCTTCGAGGTCCATCGTTTCGTACATGTTACAGAACGCCATCTCTGGCTCGATCATCCAGAACTCTGCCAAATGTCTTGGAGTGTTTGAGTTCTCGGCTCTGAAGGTAGGACCGAAAGTATAGATATCGCCTACGGCCGTAGCTCCCAGTTCGCCCTCAAGCTGACCGCTCACTGTGAGGCTTGTCTTCTTTCCGAAGAAGTCCTTGCTGAAATCTACCTTGCCGTGGTGCATAGGGATGTTCGCAAGGTCCATAGTCGTAACCTGGAACATGTCTCCTGCTCCCTCAGCATCTGATTCTGTGATAAGTGGGGTATTGAGATATACGAAACCCTTGCTCTGGAAGAAAGAATGGATAGCAAACGCCATAGCATTCCTTACCCTGAGGATTGCTCCGAACGTATTGGTTCTGAGTCTCATGTGGGCTACGGTTCTGAGATACTCGAGTGAAGTGTCCTTCTTCTGGAGTGGATACTTCATCGGATCGCACTCTCCGTAGATTTCTATGGATTCAGCCTTGATTTCCACATGCTGTCCGCTTCCGAGTGACTCTACGAGCTGACCTCTCACAGCCAGGCTGGCGCCTGTCGTGATTTTCTTCATGAGGTCCTCGCTGAAGTGCTCAGCTTCTGCGACAATCTGGATATTGTTGATTGTCGAACCGTCGTTAAGTGCTATGAATTTTACCTGTTTGTTACCTCTTTTGGTTCTTACCCAACCTTTGGCAAGAACTTCCTGACCCGGCTGCATCTTCAGCAGGTCCTTGATTTTTGTCCTTATAACTTTTTCCATTGCTGTGAATTCCGTTATTTCAGCAAAGATAAGCAAAGATATTTTTCTATACAAAAAGAGACCGGCTAAAATTGCTTTAACCGGTCTTCTTAAATATGTTAAGGAATCTTTTATTCTGTTGATTTGCGCGCCTGATACATGATCTTGAGCGCAGAGCATCTTCTAAGTTCCTGTTTGATGTCAGTAACGATACCCATTCTCACGTCCTGATCGACTTTAAGTACAGTGTTCATGTACTGTCTGTCGGACTCTGACATAGCGTCACGTTCAGCTGCGATAAAGTCGCGGATGTCTGTGACTGTCTTGAATGAGTCATTCAACTGAATTCGGGCATCAGTTCCATACACTGGCTGGAGAAGCCTTGTAGGAGGACCTACATTGATGTATGAAGCAAGATCTTTTCTTTCCAGTTTGACAACCTCTGAAGCATCAGGCAATTTCACCATGACTTTGTCTTCGGTGCTTCTCATCTGTGTTGTCACCATGAAGAAGAACAAGAGCATGAACACGATATCGGACATTGAACCTGAGCTCAGTGCCGGGGTTTCCTTTTTCTCGTCTTTACGAAATTTTGACATATTCCTGTTCCTCCAAATTATTTACCAACGTTCTTAGGCTCTGCCTCTGAGATGTTCTGCGGGATACATTTCTTAACGATATCCTGCTGGTCCTCTGTGAGGTTTGCGAAAGGCTTGCCGTAGTTGGCTTTAGAGAACTCGTCACGAAGTTCATTGACAGCTTTTACAAGCTCGTTCTGAACTGCGATGTAAGCCCTGTAGCTGGTACCACGGTCGTTCTGGAGGGAGATCACTCCCTTTGAGACAGGGTACTGGCCGTAGCCTTCTATCGGTGTCATGACTCTCTCCGGAAGAGTAGCGTCATTTGCCGGGTTGGTAAGGAAAATCTTGATCTTGTCTTTGAGCTGGCTGACGTCCATCATTTCTGTTCCGGCCAGAAGTCTGTCCTGAGAGTTGATCTTCACGGTAATAAGGTTTCTCTTATTGACCTTCTGGTCTTCAACTTTCTGGTTTGGATCTGGCATCGGCGGAAGACGACGCTGCAAACCTGTCTGTGATCCCATGGTTGTTGTCATAAGGAAGTAGCACAGGAGCAGGAACGCGATGTCTGCCGTTGAGCTTGTATTAAGAGCAGGAGTCTTTTTAGCCATATCTCAAATTATTTATTACGTACTGCACCCCAAATCTCGCCGAACACGATAGCAATTATTGAAAGGCCACCAGCGAATGCAACGATGTTGAGTACTGTATCTGTGAACTTAAGTTCTCCGTGGGTCGGCTGCGCGAGCATACCGATGGCTGGGCTGGCAGGTGCAAGTGCATAAGCCAGACCGCAGAATGCTGCTGCTACAACAATACCGATACCGAGCTTTATGACGCTCTTTGGATTGTTGGCAACTGATACGGCGATACCGAATACGACTGCACAGAAGGCAGCTGTTCCGATCATCGCATAGCACCAGTAGATCAGCGCATTCACTGTACCGTTGTCACCCTCTGCGGCACTGGTAGGGTAACCCTTTACCACGCCGAAGACGAGGATGGCTACGCTGACAGCGAAGAGCAGCCACATCAGCCATTTGAATAATTTATTAAGATTTTTCATTATGAATATCCTTATTTAGTCTTAGCTGCGTATTTTGTAAGAACGTCAACGAAGGAAATTGAAGAATCCTCCATATCGGTGGTAAGTGATTCAATCTTGGTGAGGATGTAGTTGAAGAACACCTGAAGAATCATAGCTACGATAAGACCGAACACAGTGGTGATGAGGGCGACCTTCATACCTCCAGCGACAACGTTAGGAGAAATGTCACCTGCTGCCTGGATAGCATCGAATGCAGCGATCATACCAACGACTGTTCCCAAGAATCCGAGAGATGGTGCAAGAGCGATGAAGAGGGAGATCCATGTCATACCGTCTTCCATGAGGCTCATCTGAACGGAACCGTAAGAAACGATTGTTTTCTCTACTACGTCAACACCTTCCTCATAACGGAGAAGACCCTGATAGAAGATAGATGCAACAGGACCGCGTGTGTTGCGGCAAAGATCCTTAGCAGCCTCGATACCGCCGTTTGCAAGAGCATCCTCGACACCCTTAAGGAGTTTCTTGGTGTTTGTCTTTGCAAATGTCAAATAAAGAATTCTCTCGATAGAAAGCGCAAGGCCGAGTACGAGAACGAGGGCGATAGGAGCCATCCAGAGAGGGCCACCCTCGATGAATTTGGTTTTGAGCTGCTGATGAAGAGGAACTTCAGGAGCGTTAGCAGTAAGAGCTGACAAGTCATTAGCTGCTGGAGCAACTGCCTCAGTTGCAGGCTCTGCTGCGTCTGCTGCCTGTTCCTGAGCAGAAGCGTAGTTTGCAGATACGGCCATAATGCCGGCTACTGCCAAAAACATGAAAAACTTTTTCATAACGTTTTTGTGTGTTTGAAATAATTAAGTATTAATGTTTATAAATTTCAAGTACTCATCCGAGGAAAGTACATGATACACCTCCCCCGAAATCCGTTGCAAGTTAGTAAAATATTTTCATTCGACAATATTTATTTGGATATTTCTCCTTTGAGGTTACGGCTCATCATGGCTTTCACCCACTCGTTGTCCCTGCTTTTGCCCATAAGGTAAAAGAGTTTTGCCAAAGCGCTTTCGGTCGTGCTGTCGTATCCGTCTATCACTCCGGCACGTTCAAGGGCCTTTCCGTTTGCATAGATGTTCATGTTGACCGTGCCCGCAAGACATTGTGTGACATTGACAATTATCTTGTTCATTGCAGACGATTCTTTTACGATATCGAGGAACCAGTCTCTCGTCGGCGCATTGCCAGAACCATAGGTCTCCATGATTATCGCCCTGGTGTCCTTTCCGCAGAGGATGTTCCTCACCACTTCCGGCGTGATTCCCGGGTGGATCTTCAGGATTGAAACTCTGGTGTCCAGTTCCGTGTTGATGGTCAGGCTCTGGTACCAGTCATTAGGCTTCCGGATGTACTCGTTGTTGTAGCGGATGTTGATGCCGGCCTCCGCGAGCGGCGGGAAGTTCGGTGACTGGAAGGCGCGGAACACTTCTGAATTGACCTTTGTGGACCTGTTTCCCCTCATCAGGAGCGAGTCGAAGCATACGCAGACCTCAGGTACCGCCGGATGTCCTTCCTCGTCCTTGGCGGAGGCGATTTCGACGGCTGAAATGAGGTTTTCTTTCCCGTCCGTGCGCGGTACACCGATCGGGAGCTGGCTACCTGTGAAGATGACCGGTTTCGTGAGTCCGTCCAGCATGAAACTCAATGCCGATGCAGAGTAGGACATCGTGTCGGTTCCGTGCAGGATGATGAATCCGTCATAGTCCTCATATTTCTCTTTTATCAGTCTTGCAAGGTCCTGCCATAGCGAGGGTTCCACGTCGGACGAGTCTATAGGCGGCTCGAACGAGTAAGTATCTATCTTGAATGCGAACTTCCTTATTTCAGGAACTTCGTCAAGAATCTGGCTGAAGTCGAAAGGCTTGAGTGTCAAGTCTTTCATGTCCTGTTTCATGCCGATCGTACCTCCTGTGTAGATGAGCAGAAGGGCTGATTTCTGTGTCATGTCGTGTGCTCTGGCCATAGTTTATCTGGATTCGAAATTGAACAGTCTGTATTGTTTTCTCGACAGGTCTGTCTGTCATGTGGTTTCAAGATTGAAGAGTCTGCAGGCATTGGCAGTGGTCGTCTCAGCCACTTCTTCGAGGCTGATTCCTTTTTGCAACGCCACTTTCTCGGCGATAACCGGTATGTACGAACTATCGTTCCGTTTCCCTCTGAAAGGAACCGGGGCAAGGTACGGAGAGTCAGTCTCCAATACGATGTGGCTCAGAGGAATCTTCTTAACGGATTCTGCCACGCCCGCGTTCTTGAATGTCACTACGCCGCCTATTCCGACCAGCCATTCTCCGTATTTCTGAAGCCTCATGAAGGTCTCGTAACTGCCGCTGAACGCATGCATGTTTCCCCTGAGTCCCAGTCCTTTACAGCTGTCGAGTACCTTGAAGAAATCGTCTGTGGCATCACGTTCATGGATGTTGACGGGAAGGTCCAGTTTCGCCGCAATCTCGAACTGTGCCTTCAATGCCGCCTTCTGGAGCTCAGCCGTGTCTTTCGAGTAGTGGTAGTCCAGTCCTATCTCGCCGATAGCCACGACTTTATGGCTTGTCGCAGCCTTCTCCACTGCATTGACCTCTTCCTCCCAATTCTCGGTTACCGAACCGGGATAAAGTCCGGCCATACTCTTCAGCATTGACGGAAACCTTGCCTCCAGCGCGAACATCCTGTCCCTTTCGGAGCTGTCAATGTCAGGCTGAAGTATCAGTTTTATTCCGGCTTCCGCTGCCTTTTCCAGAATCTGCTCCTCCTCACCGGAAAATGCTTCGTCGCACAAGTGTGCATGCGTATCAATATATGTGTATAAGGGCATTTGCTATCTTGTTTGATGCAAATGTAACTTATCTTTCCTAATGTTCAAAGGCTGCAGGCAGATACTTGGCAATCCTTTGGGGCTTGTCTGGAAACATGCTGCTAGCTCAGTATGGCCGGATCGATGGTATAATTTCCTAAGAGTCCGGAGGTTATGATGCCGTCGCAGGCTAGTCTTCCCGTCAGTTCCACGACATCTCCGTAGTCGATGCCTGTCAATGCACTTATATCTTCGTCTGTCATATCCCTGTTTTTTCGTATGGTTTCCGCGATTGTGGCCAATGCGGTCGCTGTCGTGTATCCAGTCTCGTGGAGATACCTGCGGAACGTATATGTCCTTATGTCGGTTATTCCCGCTGCCGCGGCGTGTCCCAGACCAAGCTCGGAAACGAGGGTGTCAATGTCAATGACAGGTTCTGCCATCTTCTCTCTTATCAATGAGTTGCAGCCTCCGGAGCATGTGTCGTCAATCCTTCCGGGCAGGGCAAATACGCCTCGGTTGTAGGAATATGCCAGTCTGCAAGTCATGAGTCCGCCGCCTTTTGTCCGCGATTCTATAAGTATCACTGACTCGGAAAGTCCGGCTATGATTCTGTTCCGTCGGAGAAAATTTATGGCTTTCGGGACTGTTCCGGGAGGGTAGTCCGTGATCAGTGCGCTGCCTGGGCTGTCTGCGATTTTGTCAGCCGCCCAGCCGTGGCGGAAAGGATAGACAGTGTCAATGCCGGTGGGCAGAACAGCGATTGTCGGCAGCCCGTTGTCCAATGCCGCGTTATGGGCTGTGATGTCTGTCCCCAATGCCAAACCGCTCACTATCATTGGCTTTGTCTCTGTCCGGCTGAATGCCGCGACTATCTTTGTGCACCATTCTGTGCCATAGCTGGTTATATCTCGTGTGCCGATTACACCGATTGCCGTACGTTTATTGAAAACCTCCTCCGGTGGCGAGGAACTCTTTATGTACAGTCCTGCCGGGGCATCGTGACAGTCCCTGAGAATCTCGGGATACCTCTCGTCGGCAATACATAGAAATCTGCAGTTGTCCTTTTCCAGTTTCTGCAGCTCGAGTCCGGCTTCCGCTACACTGTCCCGGTTTATCTTTGGCCAGTATATGGAATTCGGTTTTAAGGTCAATGCCAATTCGTCCTTGTCTGCACGGAAGACTTCCCCGGCTCCGCCGAAATGTTCCGCCAGTTTCAATCCCAGTGCCGGGTTGAAGCCGAAAATCTTGTTCAATGCGCACCATGGCGCGAGCTGTTCAATGCTATCGTATCTCATGCGGTCTTATTATTTCCGACGGCTAAGGTAGCGTGTCCCGACCGCATTATACAGGAAAAGTGGCTCAAGTCGTGAGAAATGAGCCACTTTTTTATGTTTTTTAAACTTTTTCCGATTTTTCTTAAACTTCCCTGCACGTGAAACCACCTGCAAAAATGTTTTTCTTAAAGATTTCCGGCATTGACCTTCATCAGATGATGAGGAGGGAGTCTCCGTAAGGTCCGAATTTGTAGCCTTCCTTCAACGCGATTTCGTAGGCGTTCATGACATTGTCATAACCTCCGAAGGCTGCGACAGCCATGAGCATTGTCGAGCAAGGCATGTGGAAGTTCGACACGATTGCATTAGGAACTGCGAATCTGTAAGGAGGGAAGATGAATTTGTTGGTCCATCCGTCATAAGCCTGGACCTCGTCGTTGGTGGTGACGTATGTCTCAAGGCCTCTCATGACGGTGACTCCGACCGCGAGAACCTTGTGGCCTTCGCGCTTGGTCTTGTTTATGACTTCTGCAGACTCAGGCGTAATGATGAGCCTCTCCGAATCCATCTTGTGCTTTGAAAGGTCTTCCACGTCCACTTTGCGGATATAGCCGATACCCATGTGCTCTGTGATGAAGGTCTTGTTTATATCCTTGAGAATCATCATGTTAAAGAGCTCGCGGCTGAAGTGGAGTCCTGCAGCAGGTGCAGAGACGGCGCCTTCCTTGTCGGCGAAGATGGTCTGGAAATTGACCTTGTCCTCAGGTGTGACCTTTGGTTTTACGTATTTAGGGACCGGTGTTTCGCCGAGGCTGAACAATGTCTGCTTGAAGTCTTCGTATTTTCCGTCGTAGAGGAATCTGAGTGTGCGGCCTCTGGATGTGGTGTTGTCAATGACTTCCGCCACGAGGCTGTCGTCTCCGAAGTAGAGTTTGTTTCCGATTCTGATTTTTCTTGCAGGCTCGACAATCACATCCCAGAGTCTCTGCTCTTTATTGAGTTCCCTGAGCAGGAATACCTCAATGTCGGCACCTGTTTTCTCTTTCTTTCCGAGAAGTCTGGCCGGGAAAACTTTTGTGTCGTTCAGAACGAATGTGTCGCCCTTTCCAAAATAGTCAGTGATGTTCTTGAAAATCTTGTGCTCGATTTCACCTGTGTCTTTGTGAAGCACCATCATGCGGCTCTCGTCTCTCCATTTTGCGGTAGGTTCGTGTGCAACGTCGTTTTTGAGCGAAAGCTGAAACTGGAACTGTGATAATTTCATTATATTGTCCTCTAATATATAGTCAAAACATTACTCAAGTTTCGCAAACTGTCAAACTTGCTGAACCTCAGCGGAAATATGAGGGCTGTCACTCGTCCGGAGGCTGTTAGCCCAACGCGCTTTTTTATGTGAACGTTACCCTCACCCTAAATCCATCCCCTCGGGGAAGGGACTTGCCCTCGCCCTGTCGGGTTCCAAAAGCGGTGTTTCACCCTTGCGAAACTTGAGTCAAAACATTATCATATACGAGAAAATATCGAATTTGTTTCATCTCGTCCTTTCTTTTTTGTAAGTTTGCGGAATATGCACAAGATATATTTTGACCGCAGGTCCATTATAATATGTACTCCGGAGGAAGCAGCATTGACAGACCCCAATGCTGTCGAGTTTCATTTTACCGACAGGAACGACATCCGTCCGCTGGTGGAGATGTTCGAGACTTCGACAACTCTCGAGCGTATCTACATTCCTTCCGATTCTGTGGAGGAGTGTTACCGGATTGTTTGCGGTCAGTTCAAGGAGGTCAATGCTGCCGGAGGTCTGGCCTGCAATCGTCGTGGTGATTTTCTGATGATTCGCCGTGATGGCCTCTGGGATCTACCGAAAGGCCATCAGGAGTCTGGTGAGGATATCAGTGTCACAGCTCTCCGTGAAGTCGAAGAAGAAACCGGTGTTGAAGATCTGCAACTCGGTGACCTGATATGTGTTACCGACCATTGTTATCGCCGTAACAACATCTGGCACCTCAAGCACACCTGGTGGTACCACATGTCCTACCTCAAACCGGTCGATCTCATCCCCCAGACCGAAGAGGACATCACCAAAGCCGCCTGGGTAGCCAAGTCCAGCCTCCCACCCTACCTCAAGAACACCTACCCCTCCATCAGAGAAGTATTCCTCGCCGCCAAAATCGTGTAGCGGATGGCGGATGTGAGGGTGACAGGGTTCGCCGCGAGCATTTCCGGAGTTGCATCTCGATGCGTGGTGGGCGTCTACGGCGTTGCGTCTTGGTGCGTGGTGATCGTCTCCCGAGTTGCGTCTTTGTGCGGGCGGGACGGTGCCACACTTGATTTTGTAATAAGCTGAAAATTAGATATTTGTATTTTAGGGCGTGGAATTTCGACCAAAAAAAGGCCGCGATTCCACGCCCTTTATAAATCCCCGTTGATTATCAATGCCTTACAAAGGGGCCCGTGGCGCCGTCCCGACGAGGGGACGGGGTGATGAATATGCTTGTGCCATTGACTCGGACTGGCCAGGTTCAGGTGGTGGTCAATATACCCGTGACACCTTTCCGACGCGCCGTGCCGGGCGGGAATCGGGGCGGATGTGAAAGTAATTGGGGAAGTGTAATGAGTTATCGGCATAAATTTATTAATTTTGTTGTCGGGAAACCCGGTGGGGAAAATCGGGTTTCTGAGAATAAAACACTAACATCATGGAAACTGGAACAGATAAGAAACTTGCTAAGTCATTGATGGACATCAAGGCGGTTCTGCTTAGGCCGGAACAGCCTTTCACTTGGGCATCTGGCTGGCATTCACCTATTTATTGTGACAACAGAAGAATCCTTTCGCATCCTGAACTGCGTGCGCAGGTGGCAGAATGGCTGGCAGAGAAAGCGATGGAACTCTATCCTGAAGCAGAAGTCGTGGCTGGTGTTGCTACAGGAGCTATTGCACATGGCGTTCTCGCTGCTGACAGGATGAAGAAACCTTTCGTATATGTGCGTCCGAAACCAAAGGATCATGGAACCGGATCACAGATAGAAGGCGAACTCGCTCCGGGAAAGAAAGTCGTTGTCATTGAGGATCTTATCTCGACGGGAATGAGCAGTCTCGCGGCTGTCAAGGCTCTTAGGGACGCCGGCGCGGACGTGCTAGGAATGGTGGCGATCTTCACTTACGGATTCGATCTTGCGGCACAGCGCTTTGCAGAAGAAAACGTGAAACTCGATACATTGTCATGTTATTCGGCACTCGTTGAGGTGGCAGGAGAGACAGGATATATATCTGCATCCGCAGCCGAGTCACTCCACGAATGGAGGGCAAACCCTTCAGAATGGGGAAAATAGCATTGACCTAAAATACAATTGATATGGAGGTTAAGAGTAAGCACAGGTCGGTGCGCAGGGCGCCGTACATGCTTTATATGCCGTTCGCGGACTTGAGGAATTTCGTCGCAATGCTCCCCGAGGACAAGAAAAAGGACATTGAGGCGGACTATGATTCGTTGCACGCGACTGTGCAGGGATTCAATGTCGGGGTGCGCGTTCAGGAAAGGGTTCCTTATTCACGCATCACATACAAGGACGACGGAGCGCCGTTCCAGTTCACTGTCAATATTCACTTCGATGCCGACGGCGGAAACCCGGACAGCACTGATTTTCACATCGATATACAGGCCGATCTTAATTTCATGATGAAGATGGTGCTTGGTTCGAAACTGAAGGACGTGGTGGATAAGATGGTCGATTCAGTCGCGGATATGGCTGAAGGCAAGATGCCGGAAGGCATTGATCCGTCAATGTTCCCTGAGGGGATGGACCCGTCCAAGTTCGGCATCAAACTTTGATTTCTTTTGAACACTGTTTTCGAGACATATCTTAAAGAGGCGATAGGGGAGGACAATGCCCGTATCGCCCTTGATGCGTTATCCGGGCCCGCTTCAGTGTCCGTGAGAATGAATCCGGGGAAGGTCAATGCGGGTGTTGTCAATGCGGGTGTGACCGAGCTTAATGCCGGAATTGTCAATGCTGATGTGACCGAGGCTAATACCGATATCTCTGCTAATCAAGACTTTACGGCACTAATGGCAAATTTTCCATCTGAGATTTGCCAAAAAATATCCCCTGTGGCATGGAGTCCTTACGGAATTTTCCTGCCGGAACGCCCATGTTTCACACTCGATCCGCTGCTCCACGCAGGCTGCTACTATGTCCAGGACTCGTCGGCAATGTTCGTCGGCCACGTCTTCCGGGAAGTGTTGAGGTCAATGCTGGAGTCCGGAAGGATAGATAGCGGAAGACCTGTAAGGGTGCTGGACCTGTGTGCCGCACCGGGAGGAAAGACAACAGATATACTCGCTTCATTGAAAATGTCCGGGTGCCAGTCTTATGTGTTGGTTTCCAATGAGATAATGAAGCAGAGGGCTGCTGTTCTGGCTGACAATGCAGGGATTTGGGGCGACCCTCATGTCGTAGTTACCTCATTGGATCCCAAGGCGTTTGCTTCGCTTCAGGGCTATTTCGATATCATCGTCGCAGACGTTCCGTGCTCCGGAGAGGGCATGTTCCGCAAGGACGCCGAGGCTCTCGCCCAATGGTCTGCCGACAATGTCGCTTTGTGCCAGGCCCGACAGCGCCGAATCGTCGCTGATGTGTGGCCGGCATTGGCAGAGGGCGGGTCAATGATATATTCGACTTGCACGTTCAACCGGTTCGAGAATGATGACAACGCGGAGTGGATCGCGTCGGAGCTCGGAGCGGAAAAGTTTATTTTCAATGCTGATTTTCAGGGGGTTCTGAAGACCGGTATGGGGACAGGACTGGTGCCGGGACTGGTACCTAGTGAGGGCCAATACTGTGCAGCATTGACAAGAACCTCCGAGAATCGCGGCTACGCGTTTGCAGGCGGCAGGCGGCAGGATAGGAAGGCGGTAGCGGAACTTCCGAAAGACATTGACCTGAAGGTGAGGAATTATTTTTGCGGGGAGGTCAGGTCAATGCTGCGGTCAGATATGATTGTCGCTGTGCCTGAGGAACTTATGGACGAAATCAGACTGCTCGATGTGCTTCGTCCGATTTTGAGGGGAACGGCTGTCGGGCAGTTGAAAGGTAAGGATATTGTTCCTGATGAGGATCTTGCTTTGTGCATGGATTTGAAACGGGGAGTGTTTCCGGAGGCGGAATTGACGAGGGAACAGGCATTGGCCTTTCTCCATAAAGATACATTGACATTGACAAATTCCGAAAGGGGGATTGTGCTGCTGACTTTTGGATGGCATCCGCTCGGGTTTGTGAAAAATCTCGGAAATCGCTGCAACAATCTGCATCCGCAGGGGCGGCGAATCCGAATGAACATTGATTGATATGCGCAGATTTTTTGTTTTCGTAGCGGCGGCCGTGTTGTTTTCGAGTGCGGCTCTGGCTCAGGTTTCGTCTAAGGATTTCAATGACCGTTATCATCTTCTGGTGTCGAAACTGGGGCCTTCCGGTGTGGGTGTCGAGACGTTGATCAATCGTTGGGAGGCAGCGTATCCTGATGATATTGAGATGCTTATAGCGAAGTTTAGTTTTTATTTCTCTAAGTCGCAGAGTTCTTCTGTGGTGGTCAAGGATCAGGATAAGTATCTTGGTGAGAAGCCGGTTTTTTCGCTGAAGGATTCGACGGGGAAGGCCGTGAATTATTTTACGGAGAGTTTTTATGATGATGAGCTGTTCGGCCAGGCCCAGAAGGCGTTGGAAAAGGCGATTCAGCTGGCTCCGGACAGGCTGGATTTCCGTTTTATGAAGACGGCGGCGTATGTTGGTTATGAAAAGGAAAGTCCTGACATGGCGTTGTCGGACCTCAGGTCGCTCATTATCTACAATGAGACTCAGCATCCTTCGTGGGTGTATGCTGCTGATGGTAAGGTAGATGAGGAGTTTTTCGTGGCAGCTGTCCAGGAGTATTGTTATGTGTTTTTCAAGTATGCGACACCGGGTTCCTATGAGGCGTTCCGTGAGTTGTCCCAGACGATGCTGTCTTACAGGCCGAATGATGTTCTTTTCCTGGATAACATGGGTTCGTATTATCTGGTGGTGAAGAAGGATAACAAGCAGGCGCTCAAGTATTACAATAAAGTGTTGAAAATCAAGCCTGATGACCTTACGGCAATAAAGAATGTGGTGCTAATGGCGAGGTCTTCAGGGAATGTGAAGCTGGAGAAGAAGTATCTTCCAATGCTGGTGAAATACACTGATAGTGAGGCGGAAAGGATGTCTGCGAAGGCCCGGCTGGAGAAGTTGTAGGGGGCGCTGGGAATTGGCTTGAAAGCCAGCGAGTACATAGTGAAAATCGAGGAGTTGTATTCGGTCTTGTGTGGGGATACGGAGTAGTTCAGTCTATTTGGGAGTATTCGGATGGACTGGGGGAGACTGACTTTGTTTTGCGGTACTTCGCTCTGGATGTGAATGACTTAGGAGGATGATTTCATCTAAGGAAGCCTTGTGGATTCGCTTATGGTCTTGTGAAGAGGTGGACTCTTTCTGTATCGCTTGTGAGTTTTGTGACGGCCTTAGTGCTGGAATTCTTGCTTGGAATGTGATGAATTGTGATGTGGATGTGAAACAAATGACCGTGACTTTTGTCAATTAAAGAAAAATACGTATATTTGCAGTCGGGAAAGTCGTACACGACCAGCTCCCTCTAAACTCCCCCAGGGTCGGAAGGCAGCAAGGGTAGGAGGTTGTAGCGGTGCGATGTGCTAAGCTTTCCCTTTTTTTGTCTCCGGGTGGCAGGGTTTGTGGGGGGGAGGTCGGCGGATTTGCGTTTTATTAGTCCTCGATAGTCAAGTGTTTCTGAAATTCCAATCTGCCGACTCGATACGATAAAAATAAGGGGGCTCGGCGGATAGTGCTAACATAACTTATTGATAATCAATGCTTCCAAAATCGGTAATCTGCCGACCCCTCCTCTCGTGATTTGTGAGCATCTCCGGAGTTGCGTATCGACGCGCTGTCAATGGTTCCTTACTTTAGATTTTAGGTGTGATTTTCGACCTTCTTGACAGGTAAATGCATCTGTAATTGTTTGTATCTTAATTGATTAGGTAGTAAGTCTCTTGCCAAGAGGTGTCAATGAAAGGTGGTCTTGGCATATTCCTGTAGTGGCTTTAATCTCGTAATGCGTTCAATATCAGAATTTTACTGCGAATGTGTCCGGAATCACGCCTGTCAAGAAGGTCGAAATTTTACGCCTGTCGTAAGCGTCTCAGGAGTTACGTATTGGTG
>FR890614.1 GCA_000435075.1 Bacteroides sp. CAG:770
GGCAATGGTACATTATGCACGAAACGCGCTATAATCAAGCAATCTACGCTTATTTCGTGTTCTCGTGGGGCAGATGATTAGTCTGGTGTTTTTATGGCGTTAGAACGCAAATAAAAGGCCGTTTGGGCGGTCGTGGGAATGGAGGTCGTTTGACCTCCTTTTTTTATGTCCAAAAATGACGAAAATAGTGGGTGGGGTTACAGCTGGGGTTACAAAGTGGGGTTACATTTTCTGAAAAGTGGGGTTACACATTCGGGGTTTTTGGGGGTAGGATAGAGGGGGAGGGAAAGGGATAGTTTTAAGGGATATGGTGGGGGAAACTGCCCATTTGCGATATAGGTAAAATGTGCAAGAATCTGGCTAAAACCTTGTGTTTATGGGGTTTCTTGCGTGAAGCGAACCTCAAAAGAGGGGGTACACCCCTCCAAATGGGGTACGAATGGTGTTGGAGGGGTATGCGTATGGTGCTATTCTAACCTTATGACACCGATAACTAAGGCTACTGCGTGAATGGCTGAGTATGGAAGCTCAAACGGATCGTATTTTTCGTTGTCCGATACAATGAGGACATGGTCTTTGTCGCTCCCAGGTTTTATGCGTTTAATGAGTGCGCCTTGATTTGTGTCTATAACATAAACTTTATTCCATTGAAAGAATAAATCAGACATCGGAACTCGTTGGCAAGCGACAATATCGCCAGAACTATATTTGGGGTACATGCTTGAACCTTTTACGGGAATGAGAAAGTCTGCGCCCTTAAATGCAGGTACAACGTAGCGTTCACATTCATATTCAAGTACGGTTCTCTCGTCTGTCAAAGCACCTGCCATTGCGTCAATGGGGATAAGCGGAATACCCTCGTGGCTGTTGTCTGGAACTGGAACAGCGATGCGTTTTTTTTGATCATCATTCGCCTCCCCCTGAATTT
>FR890615.1 GCA_000435075.1 Bacteroides sp. CAG:770
ACCAACCCTTTTGGGTCAGCCTCTTTGTTTTTCTGATGTGGGGCAGGAATATGTGCAGAGAGTTTGATGCAAATGAAGAGAATACAGAAAAGCAGGTCGTTTGTTTATAAAAGATAAGGGAATTTATAATATTTCCTTTCGATTTGTTCGTAATTCTCGTTTAAAATGTTATTTTTGCAAGAGAATAATAAAAGTTAATCAGATGGAATCTGCAGAAAAAATAAGTGGTGGCAAGATGGTTTCAGTATATTTACTGTCTTTGCTTTCAGTCGTATTATGGGGAATGTCGTATTTGTGGAGTGATAGGCTCTTGGCGATAGGCATCCCTGTCGAATACATAGTATTCGTCAGAATCTTCATTGCAGGTCTGGTTTTGCTTGGAGTTGCCGTACTTACCGGAAAAGATATTGTCATGAAGAAGAAGGATATCCCTTATTTCCTTCTGATTGCTTTTTTCGAACCATTCATTTATTTCGTATGTGAGACTTACGGAATCAGGTTCACGGAGTCTCCTACCATCAGCGCATTGATTATTGCCGCTACCCCGATTTTCTCGGTAATGGTGGGCGTTCTGGTGTTCAAGGAGAAGTTTTCTATCTTCAATATGCTCGGCATACTCATATGCCTTGGCGGTATCGTGATGGTTACGCTCTCTGCCGGCGGTATCGGCGACAAGTTCATTTTCGGAATCATACTGCTTGTAATCGCGGTTCTGGCTGAGGTTGGCCATGCATCTTTCACGAAGGTGCTGGCAAGCAGCTATTCGCCTATTGTAATCGTGATGTATCAGTTCCTCATAGGTGCATTATATCTCTTCCCGCTTTTCCTTACGTCAGGAATCAAGAATTTCGATGCAAGTGTCTATCTCTCGTGGGAAGTATGGGAACCGATTCTCTGTCTGGCAGTTCTCTGCTCCAGCCTTGCGTTCGGCCTGTGGGCGAACACCATCAAGTGTCTCGGTGTTGCCAAGTCCAGCATCTTCTTGTCAGCGATCCCTGTATTCACAGCGTTGGAGTGCTGGATTCTCGGACATGAAATGCTCACTCCTCTGCAGTGGACCGGTATCATAGTCTCATGCGTCGGAGTGGTCATGTCTCAGTACGTGTTCAAGAAACCGTTATGCCATAAAAAATAACGGTTTCCCGAGAGGTTTGTCTTCAATCAGCTGTCCATCGGCCACGACGTGTTTTCCATTCAGGAAAACGTCTGTCGCCATGCCTTTCAGTCTGGCACCTTCGTATGGCGTCCAACCGCATTTGTAGGCGGCTCCAGCTGCACCCATATCTGATTCTCCCACAGTAAATTCCTTGTCAATGTCGATGACCAGGATGTCCGCTGCGTTGCCTTCTTTCAGCGCTCCGCGGCCCTTGATGCCGAACATTGACGCTATCTTCTCAGACATTGCCGATGCGATGACATTGAGAGGAATCTCCTCCTCGTCAGCTATGGTCAGCAGAACGGAAAGTTCCTGCTGTATTGACGGCATGCCTGAAGGACACGTCAGATAAGGACGGTTCTTTTCTCCGGCGAGGTGAGGTGCATGGTCGGATCCGATAGTGTCAATGACTCCTTCTTTCAAGGCCTGCCTCAATGCTGCCCGGTCGCTTGCCTTCTTTATTGCCGGATTGCACTTTACTTTGCTTCCGAGACGCTCGTAATCCTCGTCGCAGAACCAAAGATAATTTGCTGATGTCTCTGCTGTTATCTCAGGATTATATTTCTTTGCCGTACGAATCATCTCCACTTCTTCAGCAGTTGTCACGTGGCAGATATGAAGTTTGGTCCCGTATTTTATGGCCATTTCCAATGCCTTTATCGTGCTGCGGATACAAGCTTGTCTGCTGCGGATATATTCATGTGCCCTCATCGGTATGTCCTCTCCGAACATTTCTTTGGCCTTTTCCAGATTTGCCTTGATTATGGACTCGTCTTCGCTGTGGATCAGTACTCTTGCGTCCTTGAGGCTGAACAGTTCCTCGAGGGTGTTGCCCTTGTCCACGAGCATGTTTCCGGTGGAGGAACCCATGAAGACTTTCACGCCTGCGAACATTGACTTGTCTTCTTCCGTCCATCTGCTGATGTCCTCGGCATTTTCATTGTCAGCGCCGATGTGGAATCCCCAGTTAGCGTAGCATCTTCCCTCAGCAAGCCGGCATTTCTCCTTGATGCGGTCGAGGCTTGTGGCAGGAGGATTGTTGTTCGGCATGTCAATGAAAGACGTTATTCCTCCGAGCAGGGCTGCCTTGGACTCGCTGTTCATGTCGGCCTTCTGAGTCATTCCGGGCTCTCTGAAATGGACATGTGCGTCGATGCCGCCTGCCATCAGGACATTTCCTTTCACATCCAAGACCTCAGTATCAGGATAATCCTCAAGTATTTTTGTCGTCAATGCTTCCTGGCTGATACTGGTGCCGTTGTAATCGACGGCTCCATTGTCATTGACCTTCCATATTTTCTCTATGCGCTCTCCTTTAATCAGAAGCGCCCCTTGCCTCACCTCTTGGGCTGTGGCAAGGGACGCGCCTGACAGAAGAATTCTTCTGTCTTTATTCATGTGTTTATGCTTTCGGTTTTAACTTCCTGAATCTCAGTTTTATGACGCCCCAAAAGGCCTCTCCGAAAATGCCGCCGCTCATCTTGGATGTGCCGGCTTTGCGATTTACGAAGATAATAGGCACCTCAGTAATCTTGAATCCGAGTTTGTAGGTAGTGTATTTCATCTCGATTTGGAATCCGTAGCCTTTCATCTCGACTTTATCCAAGTCGATGGTCCTGAGCACCTTGTTGCTGTAGCATTTGAAGCCGGCGGTGCAGTCATAGACTTTCATTCCGAGTATAGTCCTTACATAAACTGATGCATAGTAGGACATGATGATTCGTCCTATAGGCCAGTTTATGACGCTGATTCCGTCGCAGTATCTTGAACCGATGGCCAGATCAGCCCCGTCTTTGCAGGCCTGGTAAAGTCTTGGCAAATCTTCAGGATTGTGCGAGAAATCCGCATCCATCTCGAATGTATAGTCATATCCTTTGTCGATAGACCATTTGAATCCGGTTATGTAAGCTGTTCCAAGCCCCAGCTTTCCCGGACGCTCTATCATATGGAGCCTTTCCGGGAATTCCTGCTGGAGTCTTTTGACGATGGCTGCGGTCCCGTCAGGGGATCCGTCATCGATGATGAGAATGTCATACCCTCCGTCGAGAGAGAAAACTTTACGGATGATGTTTTCGATGTTTTCTCTCTCGTTGTATGTCGGGATAATGACGATTTTTCTGTCTTCCATATAAATTATTTTTTGGATGCTTCGGAAAGCATTTCCTTGACAGCAGCCTCGAGCTGTTTGTCTTCGCCCTTCAGGACGGATACAGGGTCATTGTAAACCAGAATGTCAGGTTCTACCTGATGGTTCTCGTTGTACTGTCCTTCCTTGAGGCACCATGAGCCGACCTGAGGGATACCGAAGATAATCTGAGAGTTGATCTGGTTCTCCCACCATACGGCTGTCATGGTTCCAGGTACAGGTGCTCCGATAATCTTGCCTATGCCTAGTGCCTGGTAAGCGTATGGGAATCCGCATGCGTCAGAGTAGTTGTCTTCACAAGTGAGGACGCATGAAGGTTTTGTCCATTTGCTGTAAGGGTCAGTTCCGATATAACGGCCTCTTGGTCTGTATTCTACATATGCCTTGCCAGAGAGGAATGTCACGAGGTCATCGTGCAGCCATCCGCCTCCGTTGTGCCTTGTATCTACGATGAGGGCTTCTGTTGTGCGGTACTTGCCGAGAGCTTTTGAGTAAACGTTCCTGAAACTAGGGGAGTTCATGCCCTCGACGTGTACGTATCCGATCTTTCCTCCGGAAAGTTCAGCAACCTTTGCCTCGCGCTGTCTGACCCAGCGGTTATACATGAGTCCTGCATCTGAGAATGAAGGCTCCACGAATATTTCCACTTCCTTCTTGCCGCCTTTCTTGATGATTACCGAAGTCTTCTTGCCTGCTTTTCCTGTAAGGAACTGGTACCAGTCTTCGCCAGCCTTGATTTCTTTTCCGTCAATGCTTGCGATGATGTCACCTTCCTTAATCTCAGGATAGGCGATGGAGAGTGCTCCGTCAGGGAGAACCTCTTTGACCTTAAGTCCGTCACCCTCATAATCTTCGTCATAGAGTACTCCGAGCTGGCCCATATTGAGACCGCTTCTGTACTGGTAACGACCGCCGGTATGGGATGCGTTCAGTTCTCCGAGGATTTCAGAAAGGAGTTCCTGAAAGTCGAAGTTGTTGTTTATATAAGGGAGGAACTGCGAGTAGTTCTCCTTGTAGTAGTTCCAGTCAACTCCGTGAAGCTCAGGATCGTAGAATTTTTCCTTGACCTGTTTCCACATGTGGTCGAACATGTATTCGCGCTCTGCCTTAGGCTTGAACTCATATTCTCCAGCGTAGCTGATATTCTTGGTCTCGCCTCCGTTTACGCCGATCTTGCTGATGCCGAATCCGGATGCGATATAGATATATTTTCCGTCAGATGATGGAATGATGGCTCCTGCTACACCTTTCTTGAGGACTTTGACGTTGCCTTCCTTGGTGTCTTTCACGCAGAGGTCATATCCGCACTCAAGTCTTGTTTCATAGAACAGTTTCTTTCCGTCTTCTGTGAGATAGTGGTCGCCGAGTCTGCCGGAGAAGCTTGTGAGTCTGAATATTCTGTCAGCCCTGTTTGCAAGGTCGAGCTTGAGTTTCTCGCTCTTCTTGGATGCTGTGCTGTCCTTCTTCTCGTCTTTCTTCTCTTCTTTGGCTGCCTTCTTGTCTTCAGCGGTGAGAAGTTTTGCGATTTCATCGTCTTCCTTGTCTCTGAAGAATTCGGTCATTGCCTTCGCGTCGAAGAACATGATATATACGTCATTTTCTGCGCCCCAGCTGCCGTGGCTTCTGTAACCGTCTCTGTCTGACTGCCATACCATTGCCTTGCCGCCAAGTGCCCATCTGAAAGCACCGTCGTTGTAGCCGCTTTCTGTGAGGTTGGTAACTTCTTTCGTGTCGATGTCAACGAGTGCGATATCTACGTTGTTCCATCCTCCGTTTGCCTGGTAAGATGAAAGGAGATAGTGGCTGTCCGGACTCCATTCGAATGAAAGGTCGCCGTCGCTGTATGAGTAGTTCACGTCCTTGAGGAGAGAGATGGTCTTGCCTCCCTTCGTAGGCTTTATCACGAGCTCGGTCCTGTCGCGGAGGAATGCTACATATTTTCCGTCAGGTGATACCTGTGGCTGGAAGCATGTCTCGCCTTCATCTGAGAACAATTCCTCTTTGAAGTCGTTTGCGTATGTGAAGTACTTGTCTTCTTTGTTTACAAGAGAAGAACGCCAGATTCCCCAGTGTCCGTCTCTTTCAGCGGAGTAGTAGATTGTCCTTCCGTCAGAAGAGAAGCTTACGTTTCTTTCTTGTGTGGCCGTGTTGGTGATTCTCTTTGTGGTCCTGTAGTCTGCCGATGTCACGAACACGTCACCTCTGAGCACGATGGCAATCTCTTTCTGGCTAGGAGCGACTGACATTGATGTGGCTCCTGCTGCGATGGTGAGTCTTTCGATGTCTCTTTCGTCCTGGTCTGAGAATACGGTGATTTCCACTTTCTTAGGCTCCTGTCCCTCTTTCATGGTGTAAAGCTCGCCATTGTAAGAGTATGCCAATGTCCCGTTGTCAGCAACTGACAGGTATCTGACAGGGTTTTTGGTCTCAAAAGTAAGCTGGACCGGTTTTTCAGGAGCGCTTACGGAACTCTTGAATACGTTGATGGTGGTTCCGTTCTGCTCGCTGAGATAGTAGAATGTGTCTCCGTCCGCTGCGAATACAGGGTTCCTGTCTTCTCCGATATAGGATGTGATCTTCTTGAATGTTCCGTTCTCATTGATGCTCAGTTTGCCGGAGTTGTCATTTCCCTTGTACATCCAGATGTCTCGTGTCACGGCAGATGTGTGATGCTTTCTGAGCGGATCCTCATATCCTTTCAGGTCCTCGTAGAGGATTGTGCCGTTCTTGTTGATTGTCAATGCTGATATAGGAAGAGATGTGACTCTTACCGGTCTGGCGCCGTTGATGTCGGTGTAATACAGCTGTGCGTCTCCCGGATATCCGTCATATGTCACATCCTGCTGAATGTTGGCTGTGAACAGGACTTTTCCGTCAGGAAGAACAGTCTGCAGAGTCTCGTGTCCCGGGTGGAAAGTGAGTCTCTTAGGAGTACCGCCTTCGCATGAGGTTATGAAGATGTCCCTGCTCTTCTCTCTGTAAGATGTGAACACGATGTTCTTTCCGTCTGCTGTCCACTTCGGATTCGAGTCGTATGCAGAATTTGTTGTAATCTGCAATGCCCGTCCGCCAGTAGCAGGTACGACGAAAATGTCTCCTTTGTAGCTGAACGCGATTTTGGTACCGTCAGGGGAAATGCTGTTTGACCGGATCCATTTAGGTGTCTCCTGCCCGGAAGCAAATCCCGCAGATAGCGTAATGGCTAGTGCCAATGAAAGTAATTTCTTCATTTTTATCAATTATTTGTGTTGTTTCCCTTTAATTCCGTAAGGATATTCTCGGTCTTACCAACCAACATGTAAAAATAAGAAGAAATTTCTGGAATTCCCATCATTTTCCGCTCATCCTTGTCTGAAGAACGATTTCACTTCGCCTTGGCGATTCGGATAGCGCCGTTTTGTACATGCGAAACGCCATTTACTGTTGGCGTACTCGGGATGCATAGTGCCCCGGTGTTTCGCCGAAGTGGTTCTTGAATACCTTGATGAAGTATCCCGGAGTCTGGAATCCGGTCTGCTCGGCGATGTCCGCCACTGAAAGAGTCGTCTCCTTCATCAGTTCCCAGGCGCGTTTCATCCTCATTGTCTCCGTCTTTGCAGGATGAGAAGAAAATGAGAGGACTGTCCTTGTCCAATCTGAACTCTTCAGAAATATCTGTAGCCTTATTATATATATAGGATGCATTTCTGGTCGCCACAAGGAACCTGGAACTGTCTATCTGTATCATGTCTTCCGTTGACATGGTACCCG
Organism: Bacteroides sp. CAG:770; assembly: GCA_000435075.1. Taxonomy (GTDB): domain Bacteria; phylum Bacteroidota; class Bacteroidia; order Bacteroidales; family UBA932; genus Cryptobacteroides. The sequence continues at coordinate 7,053 of FR890615.1, forward strand.
GTATGTGAGCCTTGCGGAAGACATCAGCTATTGCATCATACTGTGCAAGACCATTGGAGGTGCAGGTCCAGAGTTTATGGGCTGTGTGAGCCGCGGTTCGGACATTTTGTCCAGCTGCAGCTTGTGGTTTTTATTTGTAAATCGCTGAAGGTCAATGCTATGAAACGTCTTACCATCAAGTTTTGCGTCCTTCGTCC
>FR890616.1 GCA_000435075.1 Bacteroides sp. CAG:770
CATTGATTTTTCGCACTTTACAGATTTATATTTTCTCTTTTTATGCTTTTCTTTTCTTTGTATCACTTGCCGATGCAAAAATTCCGAAATATATTCCCCAAAACCTCCTCCGTGCTTATCTCCCCGACGATTTCCCCCAGATGATAGAGAGCCTCGCGAAGGTCCTGCGCGATCAAATCCGGCGGCAGCGTAGCCACTTGCAGCCCGTCGCGGACACGCCCAAGAGCCGTCGCAGCACGGACAAGCGCCTCATAATGCCGGATATTCGTCACCATGGTCTCGTCAGTGTCACCCGTAATCCGTCTGCCGATTTCCGCCAGAGCTTCTGTCAACACAGTTAGCCCAGAACCAGTTTTCGCCGATATCGGAATCAGCTTGGAGGAGATACCTTTCTCGCGCAAGGCGGCTTCAATTCTCGCCATCTTTCCGGTCTTGTCAGCAGAACCAGCCCCAGAACCTGTCTCGGTAAAACCGGTCCCGGCATAACCTGCGACATGACCTTCACCGGCCATCACTGACTCACTTTCATCGACATCACACTTGTTGACCAGCAGCAAAAACTCACGCCCGGCCCCACAAGCATTGACCTTATCCCAAATATACTCCGCATCGGCCAGAACAGAATTCTCTCCGCGGGACAAATCGGTCATACCCAATACGATAGACGCCTCATCCATCTTCTTGAACGTCCTCTCGATACCGATCTTTTCGACTATCTCATCAGTCTCGCGGATACCTGCAGTATCGATAAAACGGAACATTACGCCGCCAAGGTTCAACGTTTCTTCTATGGTGTCACGCGTCGTGCCGGCAATATCGGAAACGATGGCACGATCCTCGCCAAGAAGCGCATTCATCAGAGTACTCTTGCCCGTATTGGTCGCACCAACGATAGCGACCGGGACACCATTCTTGATAGCATTGCCACGACTGAAAGAATCAGTCAGACGGCCGATATGGGACAATGCCTCATTGACCAGAGCTCCCAGTTCGGAACGGCTGGCAAACTCCACATCCTCCTCACTGAAATCCAATTCGAGTTCCAGTAGGGAAGTCATCTTTAAAAGCTTGTCTCTTAGAACTTTAAGCTCAGACGAAAAGCCACCTTTCAGCTGATTCATCGCCACCTTGTGGGAAGCCGCGCTCTGAGACGCGATGACATCCGCAACAGCTTCAGCCTGAGCAAGATCCATCTTGCCATTGACAAAAGCACGACGCGTAAACTCACCAGGAGCGGCAATACGCGCTCCCGCATTGACAAGAAGCTCCAGAATCGCATTGACGATAAATCTGGACGCATGACAGGAAATCTCCACCGAATTCTCGCCGGTATATGAATGCGGCGCGCGGAACACACTGACAATCACATTGTCGAGCACGCTGCCGTCAGTCGCGAAGACCGTCCCGTAGCGAAGCCTGTAACCTTCGGTTTCAGAAAGAGACTCACCCTTAAGGTCAATGATTTTGTCCGCTATTGCCAATGCCTCTTTCCCGCTTACCCGTATAATAGAAATCGCACCCGTACCAGGAATCGTGGCCGGCGCACAGATTGTGCCTTCCGTAAACTGATAATTCACCATAACAACTAACCCAAAATCTGTTCAGCGTGATTTTTGGTGTTCACCTTATCGATAACCTCGACGAGAATGCCCTTCTCATTGAAAATGAAAGTCTTACGCAGAATGCCTTCATAAACCTTCCCGTAAAGCTTCTTCTCTCCCCATGCACCGAAAGCTTTGATTATCAATGTTTCCGGATCAGAAAGCAGAGGGAACGGCAATGTGTATTTGTCACTGAAATTTTTCTGCGCCTTCACGCTGTCCTTACTTATGCCAATGACATTGTAACCCAATGCCAGAAACCTTTCATAATTATCCCTCAGGCTGCATGCCTCTGCTGTACAACCTGGAGTATTGGCCTTGGGATAAAAATATACGACGGTCTTTTTCCCGATAAGATCACGTGATGAGACAATGTTACCATTCTGGTCTTGCGCCGAAAAATCTGGCATAGGATTACCTGTTTCAAGCATAACGAAAATAATTTATACCAAACAAAGATACATAAAAACTATCATTATTTTCGTATCTTCGCGTTCTTTGAACCAGACAGCTATGCAAAGGGACGCAATCGATTTCGGCTCGGACAACATTCCGAAGCTCTTCGGCAAAATGCTTACGCCGACACTTTTGGGAATGCTCTGCATCTCCTTGATGACAGTAATTGACGGTGTCTTCATCGGACACGGCGTCGGAAGTGACGCATTGGCAGCCGTCAATATATTCTCGCCATTCTGGCTCCTGATGACCGCCATCGGACTGATGCTCGGCATTGGATGCTCAGTCGTCTCGTCCATCCATTTGTCCCAGGACAATGCCAAGGCGGCCAGAATCAATATGACACAGACCATCATATTCGGATTGGCATTGACATTGACCATAACCATCCTGGTACAGTGCTTCAGCACGCAGACCGCTTACCTGCTCGGATCTTCTGACAGGCTCCTGCCGCATGTGCTTGATTATCAGCGGTGGCTGTCATTGGCTTTCTGCGCCATGTTCCTTCAGTCGGTGGGACTCCTCATCATACGCCTGGACGGTTCGCCGACCTACGCGATGTTCACATCCTCGATACCGGCGATATTGAACATCGTCCTGGACTACATATTCCTATTCATCCTCGACAAAGGCCTTGAAGGCGTCTCATTCGCCACGTTCATAGCTCTATGGTTCGGTGCCGGCATGGTCATCTTCTATATACTCTTCCTGTCCAGGTCAATGAAATTGTACCGGCTTAAATGGTCTTTCAAGAGCCTCTGCCTGTTCGCGAGAAATATCGGTTACCAGTTCCGCCTCGGCTTCTCAGCATTTCTGGGAGAATGCAGCATCTCTATCCTTATGTTCATCGGCAACTATGTGTTTATGAGATACTTGGGCGAAGATGGCGTGGCAGCGTTCTCTATCGCATGCTACATTATGCCCTTCATCTTCATGACCGGCAATGCCATTTCACAGTCCGCCCAGCCGATTATCAGTTACAACCACGGCGCAGGCAAAAGGGGCAGGGTAGTGGAAGCCCGCAAAGTGGCATTGGTCACCGCAATCGGCGCCGGAATCCTCCTCTCGTCCGCACTCGCCTTCGGCGTAAAATACGTTGCCGCGCTGTTTCTCAGCACCGACGCGAACGGCTACCGCATCGCCTCCGCCGGAATGCCGCTAATGGCGACGGGATTCGTTTTCTACATTGTCAATGTTACCGTAATCGGATACTATCAGAGCATTGAGCGGATTATTCCTGCGACCATCTACTCTTTTGCACGAGGACTTGTTTTCCTCGTTCCGGCATTCCTCCTCATGCCGCGCATTGCAGGCACCCCGGGAATCTGGCTGGCCCTGCCCGTTTCAGAAGCATTGACTTTCATTCTTATCGCCACCGGCAGGTTGTTCCGTCGAAAAAATTAAATATCGTTATTATTCATTATATTTGCCGAAAGAGGCAAGGCAAATAACCAATGAATAATATAGCATTTATCGATCTGGAAATCGACGGCCGAGGCAAAATTGTAGATGCCGGAGCTGTAAAAGCCGGTAAATCAATACATACATCACGCATCGCGGATTTTGTGAACTTCATCAGCGATGCACATTTTTTGTGCGGACACAATATAACAGAACATGACTATAAGTACCTGAGGCCATTTCTGTCGAGGGATTACAAACTTATAGACACATTGTATCTGTCGCCTCTAATGTTCCCGAGGAAGCCATATCATAGATTGCTCAAGGACGACAAACTGCTTTCAGATGAACTGAACAACCCTCTCAATGACGCCGTAAAGGCAAAGGAACTGTTTGAGGATGAGGTCAATGCATTTCGTGACATTGACAAGCGGATGCAGCAGATTTATTATGACCTGACATCTGATGACATTCACTTCAACGGCTTTTTCGACTATGTCGGTTATTTGCCGGAAAGACGCCTGTTCTTCCTGAAAAAATCTACGGCCGACAATGTGAAAGAGGCGCTCGCCGGAAAGATTTGTGCCAATGCTGATGTCAATGATGCCGTGCGGAATTCCAAAACAGCGACAGCCTATTCTATAGCATTGATTTCGACAGACGACAGGAACTCGATACTGGCACCTTGGGTGCTCAAGAACTATCCTGATACTGAAAGGATTATAAGGAAATTCCGCGAGTGCGACTGCGGAAGATGCAATTATTGCAAATCCAAAAGAGACCCTGAAGTCGCCTTGAAAAGATGGTTCGGCTATGACCATTTCAGGAAATTCGGAGGAGAACCACTGCAGGAAAATGCCGTCAAGGGAGCGCTTCGGGGCCAGTCCATACTTGCCATATTCCCGACAGGAGGCGGAAAGTCATTGACATTCCAGATTCCTGCATTGATGGAGGGGGAGTCGCTGCGGGGTCTTACGGTCGTCATTTCTCCGCTCCAGTCTCTGATGAAAGACCAAGTCGAGAATCTGGAAAAGCGTGGTATTGCCGATGCGGTTTACATCAATGGCCTTCTGTCTCAGGTAGAGCGCAAAAATGCATTGGAAAGAATCGAGTCCGGAGAAGCTTCGATTCTGTATATCGCTCCTGAATCATTGAGATCCAAGACGATAGAAAAGGTGTTGATGGGAAGGACAGTTGTCCGCATTGTCATTGATGAAGCCCATTGTTTTTCTGCCTGGGGACAGGATTTCCGCATAGAATATATGCATATCGCGGAGTTCATCAGGCAGCTGCAGGCGAAAAAAGGCATTGACAAACCTATTCCGGTATCGTGTTTTACGGCGACCGCCAAACCTAAGGTCGTCAGCGATATTACCGATTATTTCCGCGATAATCTCGGGCTGGAACTGAAATTATATACGACTGACGCGACCAGGACGAATCTTCATTACACTGTTCTGCATCGCAGTGAAGATGAAAAGTATCCGACATTGAGGAATCTTCTTTTCGACTGCAAAACGCCCGCAATTGTCTATGTTACAAGGACGAAGACTGCAGAGAAGATTGCCGGCCGCCTGAATAGGGACGGACTGGAAGCGAGGGCATTCCATGGTCAGATGGATATTCGCGAAAAGGTCAAAGCTCAGGATGATTTCATCAATAACAGAGTACGGATTATTGTAGCAACTTCCGCCTTCGGTATGGGTGTGGACAAGAGCGATGTCGGCCTTGTCGTGCATTATGAAATTTCTGATTCGCTGGAGAATTATATTCAGGAGGCGGGCCGTGCCGGAAGGGATGTGACTTCCAATGCCGACTGCTATGTCCTTTACAATGACGATGACCTGAACCGACACTTTACATTGCTAAACCAGACCAAACTGACACTCAGCGAGATAAATCAGGTCTGGAGAGCCATCAAGAGCCTCACTTCGAAGCGTTCGACAATTACGATTTCCGCTCTGGAGATAGCCCGGAAAGCCGGCTGGGATGAGATTCGGGATATAGAAACCAAAGTCAAGAGCGCTATAGCGGCATTGGAAAATGCGGGATTCATCAGGCGCGGAATGAACAGCCCGAGGATCTACGCGACCAGCATCGTCCCGCGGACGATGGATGAAGCTGTTGAGAAAATTCTCAGCTGCAACGAACTCACCACTGAGGATAAGGTCAATGCCAGACGCATAATCAAGTCCCTGATTTCTGAGCGGAGCCGTGCAAAGGCAGGAACTGCAGAGGCGGAATCCCGTGTCGATTATCTTTCTGACATGCTTGGCATTGAAATCAGGAAAGTCATAAACGTTGTGGAGAGCATGCGTATGAATGGCATTCTCGCCAGGGACAATGACATGACCGCATACCTCAGAATCAGTCAGATAAGAAAACTGGAGTTTTATGGAAAACTTGAGAGAAGCATCATTGACTCCATCTCTGGCGAAGAAAATAATTTCAGTCTTAAAGAACTGAATGAAAAGGCTATAGCAGACGGTATCTCAAGTTCTACTGTAAAGGATATCAGGACCATCTTATATTTCTGGATCATCAAGGGGTATATGATAAAGACCTCATTGTCCGATGAACATATAGATATAAGACTGAAGGTTTCCATAGATGACCTGAAGGGCATAGCTGAACGGCGAACAGCCATTGCAAAATATGTCCTCGGCAAGTTCAAGTCCCAGCCTCATGAGGGTGAACAGGACATAATGGTCAACTTTTCATTGACCGAACTTGTCATGGGATACAATGCAAGCAGTCTGTTCATGACAGAACTTGCTGATGTCAATGCTGTCGAAGAGGCTCTCCTGTTCCTGGCCAAGACTGGTATCTTGAGCATCGAAGGCGGGTTCATGGTGCTGTATAACAAGATTGAACTTGAGAGGCTGAACATGGACAACCGCAGCCGTTACAAGAAGGAGGATTACAAGAACCTGGACGACTTCTACAGGCAGCGTATCCAGCAGATTCACATAGTCGGCAAGTATGCCAATATGATGGTTGCCAATGAAAGTAAGGCATTGGAGTATGTCCACGACTATTTCACAATGGATTTCAAGGCCTTCATAAAGCGTTATTTCGACAGCAAGGAAGCGGAGGAAATAAACCGCAATGTCAGCAAAAAGAAGTTCGACGAAATCTTCGGAAGCCTGACGACGGTGCAGAATAGTATTATCAATGATAGAGATTCCCGTTTCATAGTCGTTCCGGCAGGCCCCGGAAGCGGAAAGACCTTTGTCCTTGTCAGGAAGCTGGCATCATTGATATTGATGGAGGACATCAAGTCCGAACAGCTGCTCATGTTGACATTTTCACGTGCTGCAGCCACGGAGTTCAGCAAGCGCCTTGCAGATCTCATCGGCGGCGCTGCCAGATATGTGGAAATCAAGACTTTCCATTCGTACTGCTTTGACCTGCTTGGCAAAATCGGAACAGTCGAGGATTCCGACCATGTGGTCAGTAATGCAGTGGAAGCCATATCTGCCGGCAACGTCGAGCGCAGCCAGATTACCAAGTCGATTCTTGTCATTGATGAGGCCCAGGACATGAGTGCCGACGAGTTCGCCCTTGTGGAGAGTCTCATAAAGTTCAATGAAGACATGCGGGTGATAGCTGTCGGCGATGATGACCAGAACATCTATGAGTTCCGCGGCTCCGATTCGGGACATATGAGGGCTCTGATATCTGAATACGGAGCGACAGTCTATAACATGACGGACAATTTCCGCAGTTCCGACGAGGTCGTCTCCATCGCCAATGCTTTCGTGAGGACGATCCGGAACCGACTGAAAATAGTTCCTATCAATGCTGTGAAGCAGTCTCACGGTAAGGTCAATGTTACTTTCCATCGTTCTCCAAATTATGAGAAGGCCGTTGTCGATGAATTGGCTGCCGATGCGCATAAGGGCTCGACATGCGTGCTGACATTGACCAATGAGGATGCTCTGGTCGTTTCGGCACTTCTCAAGCAGAACGGCTACAAAGCGCGTCTTGTCCAGTCAAGGGAGGACTTCAATCTGAAGGACCTTGCCGAATTGCATTACTTCCTTTCTCTTGTGAAGAAGCCAGGAACAACGGTCATTTCATTAACTGACTGGGAGCAGGCCAAGGATGATATCCATAATAAGTATCATGACAGCGAATATCTCGAAGTGTTCAGGAACTGTATTTCAGAGTTTGAGTCAGAAGGTCGTCATACAACCTATCTGTCTGATTTCGAGACCTATCTGAACGAGTCCCAGCTCGAGACCTTCATTCCGGGCAACGCCTCTGAGATAATAGTCTCGACCATCCACAAAGCCAAAGGGCGTGAGTATGACAATGTCTATGTCTCGCTCAAGGGATTGCATTATATAACGGACAAAGAGCGCCGTGCCATCTATGTCGCCATGACACGCGCAAAGAACAACTTGTCAATTCATTACGACAACCGCACGCTGTTCGGCCAGGATGTGCTTTCGTGTGCATCTTACTCCACAGACGATACCGACTATGGCAGGCCATCACGCATACTTCTCCAACTTGGTCACAAAGATGTGGTTTTGAGCGCCTTCATGAACGAATGGATTCCGTTCGACACCATCCATTCTGGTAGTCCATTATCCGTCCAGCCGGAAGGCCTATATGCGGAAATTGACAATAAGCCTGTCAGAGTCGTGAAATTTTCAAGTGCCTTTGTCAATGCCTACAATTCAATCCTGTCCAAGGGTTATGTCCCTGCATCCTCCAAGGTCAGGGCCCAAGTTTTGTGGCATCACGAGGACAAAGACGTCACCCCGCCCAAATACAGCGAGCATCTGATTCTCCTCCCCGACATAACGTTGGATCTGGTCCGGTGAAGGTCTTTGCACAATATGGACATGTGGACATAAACCCCAGAATCCACCTTGCTTTAACTCAGAAAATCTGTATATTTGTAAGCTTGAAGTGTGAAATGTATGGAAAAACATCCGGAAATTCAGTTTCTTCCGAGGGAAGAGATTAAACTATACCAAGAAAAACGACTGACAGAGACATTGGAATATCTGGCGGCCAAGTCGCCATTCTACCAGAGACAATTCAGTGACAATGGCATTGACATAAACAAAATCAGGACTCTGGAAGATTTGAGGCAGATTTCTGTGACTACAAAGTCTGATCTGCAGGTTCACGGCTCCGAATTCTGCTGCGTGAAACCAGAGGAGGTCATCGACTATTCTACCACATCAGGAACTCTGGGTGACCCGGTAACCTTTACCGAAACCGAAGGTGACCTCAGACATCTTACTTATAATGAACAACTTTCATTTCAGACAGCCGGATGTAAGAAGAGCGATATCCTTCAGGAGATGGTTACCATCGACAGACGCTTCATGGCAGGACTCGCTTACTTTCTGGGTGCCAGAGAACTCGGAATGGGAATCGTAAGAGTCGGAAACGGAATTCCGGAACTTCAGTGGGATACCATAAACAGAATTCATCCGACTGTCGGCATAGCCGTGCCTTCATTCCTCGTCAAGCTCATAGCATTCGCACAGGAACATGGCATTGACTACAGGAACTGTTCAATGAAAAAATGCGTCTGCATAGGTGAGGCTCTTCGCGACCCGCTCACATTCGAGCTGAACACCCTGGGGCAGATTATTCATGACAAATGGCCTGAACTCCAGTTATATACTACTTATGCGTCCACAGAAATGCAGCACTCCTTCACGGACTGTGAGTACTTCAATGGTGGACATCTCCAGCCGGAACTCCTCATAGCGGAATTCCTCGATGACGACAACAATCCGGTAGGCCCGGACGAGCCGGGAGAGGTTACAATCACTACACTTGGCGTGACAGGTATGCCGCTGCTCAGGTTCAAGACCGGTGACATCGTATATCATTATGATGAGCCATGCAGATGCGGAAGAAACACGACTCGTGTAAGCTCGGTTGTCGGACGCAAGAAGCAGATGATCAAATTTAAGGGAACCACACTTTATCCGCCCGCACTTTTCGATATCCTGGACAATATTCCGGAAGTGAAGAACTATGCGGTAGAGGTGTTCACCAATGAACTCGGTACTGACGATGTCAAGGTGATTGTCGGAACTCTCTGTGGCTCAGACAGATTCGAAAAAGAAATCAAGGATATATTCCGCGCAAAAGTGAGAGTGGCTCCACAAGTTGAGTTCAGGACACCTGAGGAAGTGTCGAAGATAATGTTTCCTCCGATGAGCAGAAAACCGGTCAAATTCATTGACAGACGCTCTTCTTAAGAGGAAGTACAGTTTGCTAGAGGAATTCGGCAAACTTTTTGCCGGAAAGCATCCGGACAATTTATGGAAACTATAAATTTAAAATTATATGAAACGCATTTTTATGGTATTGGCCGCCATTGCCGGCATCGCCTGCCCTTCATTGAAAGCACAGGATACCAAGCAGTTGAGTGATTACACATCTGTGAAATTCTATGGCATTGACTTTGCTCTTGCGCAGGTTGTCGGCGCAGAAGAGACACCGGGTGATTTTATTTCCGCATTCAGGGAAATCGACAGGCTCATGTTGTCAGAGGAAGAAAAGTATGTTACTCCGCTCGCAAAAAGGCTGAAAATGGCAATCAAGTCAGTTGACATTGAACCTACACTCAAGAGAGTCGAGGACATCGACGAGACTCACCTCATCCAGAACAAGACTCCCGAGGCACTGACGGAACAGGATATTGAATTCGAGCTTCAGGAACTGGAACTCCCTGAATATGACGGACTTTGCCTCGTCGTAATGGCTGGTGAATTAAACAAGGGAACTAAGATGGGAACTTTCTACTACGTTTTCTTTGAGGGACCTGAAAGAGAGATTGTTTCATGTATGCCGTTTAAAGGACAGGCTGGTGGATTCGGACTCCGCAACTACTGGGCATCATCATTCCATCGCACGATTGCAGAGATTAACCCTACAAAATTCTACAACTCCAAGAAGAAGATAAAAGAAGGATTTACCGAAGGATTCCAGGCTGTTAAAGAGAAAGTTACAGGAAAGGGAGAGGAAGAAGGAAAATAAAGAATCACCTTATACAATGATAGGGTCAATGAAATCAAAACTTCATTGACCCTATTATTATTGATACAACTGCCAGTCGGGCTAGATTCCGAACTCCTTAGGAGGCTTTGCCGTGAAAGTCATGTACTTTCCCGTCACCGGGTGCCTGAACACCAATGTCCCGGCATGAAGCGCCAGTCTTCCTATAGGACTAGTTTCAGCGCCATATTTCTTGTCGCCAGCTATCGGACAATGCAGTTCGCTTGCTGCATGGACTCTGATCTGGTTCTTGCGTCCAGTCTCCAGGTCAAACTCCACTATAGAATAAGTAAGCGCCTCATTTACAGCATCAGAAGTCTTTCTGCCCCTGAGGCGGATGCCCGACTGAATAGTATTGTACCTGGTGATGGCTTCCTGCCACTCCTCTGTGCTCTTGACAGGTTTTCCGACAGGCTTTCTGTCATTGAAATCAGGATTCTTGCTGGAAATCATTTTCATTGACTTCGGATTCTCTTTCAGCCAGCTTTTGATCACTCCCTGTGCAGGCGTCGGTGTTCCCTCGAGAATTCCTATGTAGCCTCTGGTTCTGACGGTGTTGTTCCAGCCGTCCTGAAGAATCTGCTGAATCTGCTCAGTCTTTGCAAATACCAGGATTCCGGAAGTATCCCTGTCAAGACGATGAACTACGAAAACATTATTCGGACGCCACGGCAGACGTTCACTCGCGCTCATGCGGTCAGCGTGGTTCTTCGTCCTGATATAGTCGCAAAGGATGGAATAAACCGTAACTTCCTTTCTCTGACTGTTCAGACTTGCTTTCGAACCTTTCTTGTCAATGTTGACCGCGCGGCCGGCAGACTTTCCCGTACCTACTACCGGCAGACCGCTTTTCTTGTTCACGACAATGATGGCGTCGTCTTCATAAAGCACTTCGACACCATGCTCCTGGAGACTTACCCTCGCAGCATGACGGACCTCATTGTAAAGTGAAACCTTCTTGGGTAAGATAATCAATGTGTCGCCCTCATGCAGAGGCATATCGAATGCCGTTACCTTATGCCCGTTCAGGACTACCTGACCATTGGTCAGATATGCTTTAACGCCCGTTTTGCTCTGCTCTGGGAATATTTCATACAAGTATTTGAGTAGGGGAGAATCATGGCTTACCGTGAATTTCTGCCCAGGTATCTGTTTTTCCATATACTTTCATTCATTTTTTGAAACGTCAAATTTACTAAATTATTCTTGTTACTAAAAATCGCCTTACATTTCAAGCAGGGCAACCGCATCAAATTCTAGCGCCCCTAAGCAGTTCCAGAAGATAGTCCTGTGAGAGTGATGCCCTGATTTTTTAACGCTTACTTAATATTCAAATTACGATAAATAATATTCATTTAGTAAGATTTTCACAATCGCTAACTGTTGGTATTCGCCAGCGTGGTAGGCAAGAAGTTGATTATCAACTATAAGAGCCATCTCCTTGTGTCAAATCCAAGACCAGGATATCGGTCATTTAGCTATAAACAAGCAGTTAAGTGCCACGACACTAAAAAGAGAGGGCGCATCACCGTGCTGGTCACCATCACAAAGAGAGGATAAGAAGCGGGAATATTTCCCAATTTATTGGTATTGACCAAAGATTGGTTTGATGATAATTTTGCATCCTGAAAAAAGGAAAGTCAAAAAGTGTTCGAGGCAAAAATAAAGTCATTAACCATCATCGTGGCGGCGACGTTTCTGTCTATCAGCGCGTTCGCTCAGGTTGGCGGCACCGTTGTCGATCAGGCGGACGGTTCGCCGGTCGCCAGAGCCGCCGTGACCATAAAAGGTAAACAGGCGGTCTGGGATGTCACTGACTCTTTGGGGCGCTTCACGCTGAAGGCCACCGGCGGGACGCTTCAGATCACTTGTCTTGGTTACAAAACGCTGACCACAGCGGTAAGGAAAGACGGAAGATATTCATTAGCCCAAGATTCATTCGCCATCAACGAGGTGGTGGTGACGGCGACCGAGAGCCACGGGCTGACAAGCTCGTCACGGATCGGGCAGGACGCGATCGCGCATATCCAGCCGTCAAGTTTCGCTGACCTGCTGGAGTTGCTGCCAGGCGGACGCTCCGTAGATCCTTCATTCTCAACTCCGAAGACCATAGATTTGAGAGCTGTTTCGGTCTCCGGTGACAACTACAACACCTCATCCCTCGGAACACGTTTCCTCATCGATGGAGTTCCGGTCAACAACGACGCGAACCTCCAGACCACACCGGCCTACAGTAACTACGGATCATCATTCGTCAACGCCGGAGTCGATATGCGCACAATCACAACCGAGGATGTGGAATCCGTAGAGATCATCCGCGGAATCCCTTCAGTTGAATATGGCGACCTCACCAGCGGCCTTGTCAACATAAAGCGGCGCAAGGGCGGCAACGACACCAGAGCCCGCTTCAAGGCCGATATGAAGAGCAAGCTCTTTTACCTCGGCAAGGATCTGGAGTGGGGCAAGACCGACAAGCTGACGATGAACTTCAGCGGTAACTTTCTGGATTCCAGGGCGGATCCAAGGAACACGAGACAGAACTACAAGCGTCTGACCGGAAGCTACAGGATCGGCAAGACCTGGACCGGGGAGTTTGTCAGAAACCTCGGTGGAAGCCTAGACTACACCGGTTCGTTCGACAACCAGAAGTCCGACAAGAATCTGGACTTCGGCGACTGCGGTCCGATCGAGACCTACAAGTCCAACTACAGCCGCTTCGCGCTGGGCGGGGAATATACAGTCCGGAGCAAGAGCCTGAAATCGTTCTTCCGGAGCCTTGACATCACAATGTCCCTGACCTACGAGAAAGACCTGATCGACAGATGGAAATTTGTGGAATATAGTTCACCGATGCCGCTTTCGACCAGTCTGGAGGAGGGCGAGTTCGATGTCACGATCGTGCCTTACAAGTACGAGGCTACCCTGAAAGTGGATGGAAAGCCGTTCTACGCCTACCTCAACGGCATAGCGAAGTTCCGCAAGGACTTAGGGAGCATCTCAAACACATTCAAGACCGGTGCCCAGTGGAATGTCAACAAGAACTTCGGCAAAGGCACCATATTCGATCCCGAGAGGCCGTTCTCCGTGGATATGAATGTCCGCCCGAGAGACTATTCCTCAATCCCGGCCACACACCAGATGTCGGCTTTCATCGAAGACAATTCCGTCTGGACTTTCGGAAACGGGTTCAAGGCCGAATGGCTCGCCGGAGTGAGGGTGGCGGCGATGGCGGGAGCCGGAAAGGAATATTCAGTGAATATGAAGCCGTACTTCGACCCGAGGCTGAACCTCAGGCTGGAGAAATTCCTCGGCAAGGATGTCAAGGTCGGACTGTCCGGAGGAGCCGGATGGCACACGAAGTTCCCGACGATGGATCAGCTTTATCCGGATCCTATCTATTACGATGTCACTCAGATGAACTACTGGCCTGTCGAGGAGAATCTTCGCAGGATCAACGTCTATGTGCTGAAGATTAATCCTACCAACTTCGGTCTCAAGGCGGCGAGGAACTTCAAGTGGGAAATCGCCGCCGATGTGCAGGTCGGCCGGGAGTTCTCGTTCAACATCGACTATTTCAGGGAGGATATGACCTCCGGATTCAGGTACGCCAGCGAGTTCACACGGCTCATCTACAAGGACTACCAAGAGGAGACGATCGACAAGAGCACCCTTACCGGCCCGCCTTCCGTGGAGACGACCCCGTGGATTCCGGACACGCTTCTGGTGGGATATTCATTCAACACGAACGGCAGCCGCACCCTCAAGGAAGGCATTGAGTTCACCTTGTCCGCTCCGAGAATCCGCCAGATAAGGACCAAGGTCACTGTCAGCGGCGCCTGGTTCAGAACGAGGTACAGCAACAGCCAGCCGACATATTACAGGCCTTCGGTGGTCGTGGCCGGCAAGACCTATCCTTATGTCGGCTACTACAAGGACACGGACGGTTTCCTGCGCGAGGTGTTCAACACGAACTTTATGTTCGACACCCAGATCCCGAAGCTTGGGATGATCTTCTCGACCTCGTTCCAGTGCCAATGGTTCACCGGAAGCCAGAACACGGCGAAAGACGCCCGCCCGATATCCTACATCGACAAGAATCTGGAGAGCCACCCTTTCACGGACGAATCCGCCGCGAACGGAATCCTGGCTCAGATGATCCGGGAATATACCCCTTCGATGTCCATCTATTTCAGAATCCCGTTCAGTATGAACATCAACCTCAAGGCCACCAAGAAGATCTACCACGACAAGATCTCCTGCGCCCTGTTCGTGAACAAGATTCTGGATGTTTCGCCTGACTACAGGACGAATATGGGGATCCTCGTCCGCCGCTCCGTCCTGCCTTACTTCGGAATGGAGCTTAACTTCAAACTTTAATGAATATGCTGACACACAAAACCATACGAAATATTCTCCTGATGCTTTCGGTCGTCCTTTGCGGCTGCGAGAAAGACTCCGGCCAGAACGTATTCTCGATTGTGACCCTCAACGTGACCTGCCCGTCCGTCAGCGCCGGAATTGAAAGGGTCGAGGTGGACAATTCCCTTGACGGGTCATTCATCCGAGACCTCAACACGAGGCAGGAATATGATATTCCGACATTTCAGGTCGGGACCGCCACGGTCAAGCTCAGGAAAGGAATATATATGATCTCCTTCGACGGCAAGGCTGTGTTCAGCGACGGTCAGCGCAAGAAGGTACGTTTCGCGGGTTACAACTCGCCGATGACCTCCGTGACCTTGCTGAACGACAAGGAGACTTTGAACCTTGAATTGACAGTACTGAAATGAACAGGATCGTCTGCATAATATTCACAGTTCTGGCAGCCATGACACCGGCCCGCGGACAAGATAAATCTGATGTCAACTCGGCCTCGGAGAGATATCTGTCCCCTGTCCGTGCCTTGGGGCGAAGCGAGATCGCCGGCCACAACGCAGGCAGTTTCCTGCTCTGGGACATCCCGACATATTCAGAGATCAAGGCGGTCTATGACTTGCGCCGGGAGGATGACGCTCTACTGCCACAGGAAGGCGATGGGCTGGATCAGGGTTCGGTGAAGGTATATTCATTGTTCAGATTGCAGAACCATTCGGCGGTCAGGGCCGGGGCGGAATATTCAAGAGGGGTGAAAAGGAACGTCCTTTGGAACTCCACATCGGATTTTGAGCTGCTCTACCCGGACGTGATGGTGGACACGATCGGCGGCAATCTCCAGAAGGAGCAATATTCATGCTACGGAGCTTGGTCCGGGCTGATCGGCAAGGCGCACATCGGGGTTTACGGTGGTTACAGGGCACTGCACGAGTTCCGTCAGGTGGATCCGCGTCCAAGAACGGTCACATCCGACCTGAACGCAGCGCTGACCGGTGGAATCGCGGCCAAAGGCTATGTCTTTGACCTTAACGCCGCGTTCAGGGTTTACAAACAGTCGCAGGATGTCAGTTTCTATGATCCGCTTGGGGCGAACACCTCGGAACTGCATTTCACAGGTCTGGGAAGCCATTTCGCCAGATTCGACGGTGCGGGAGACTTTACCTCAAGCAGGTACAATGGCCACGGTTGGGAAGTCTCCGCGACGGTCACGCCGGGCCATCCCGACGGTTGGACCGGATTGCTGTCCTACAACAGCTTGGGCATCGAATGTCTGCTGGTCGCCAACAATGGAGTGCCTATCACGGATCTGTGGATTCAGAAAGTGGACGGTCTTGTCGGTTACAAACGGCTCAGCGGCTCCGTGAAGTGGAATATTCTCGCAGGGATAGGCTACGAGCTGCGGCAAAGCACGGAGAACATCATCGACACGGGCAAGAACAAGGAATATGCTGTGTTAGGTTCCCTGACTATGTACCGGAACCGGATTCTGTCCGCCAATCTTAAAGGCGCGGTGGAGATTCCGTCAGCCGCAGGAACGATCAGCGTGGCGCCGGACTTTGAATATTACCAATCGTCCGCCGAATACATATTCCCGAAAAGGGAGATGTCCTTCGGATTCGCGGAGGCGGGTTTGAACGCGGGTTTGAGGAAGTCGCGCAAGGAGTGGCTGTTCAGCGCCGAGGTGAGGCTCAACCACGCATTCGTGATGACCGGGACGCTCTCGATTCCGGCGGAGTACACTGAAGCGAGGGTTCTGGATCATTACGAGCATTTTCATTCGATGATCACCTCAGACCGGACGACAGCCGGACTGAGCCTTGGAATCCAGCGCAAGGTCGGGCAGAACACCGCCGTTTTCCTCAGGCCGGATTTCACGTTCAGAGCCATCGACGGCTTTGGGCACGCTGGGTTTCTGGCCGCCGCGATAGGACTGGCGTTTTAGACAGAATTTAATTATTGTCAACAACTAATAGATTATGAAAAAGTTACTTTTGATCCTTTCGGCAGCGCTCGCGCTTGCGGCCTGCAAAAAAGATGAAGATCCTGTCTTCACAATTTCAACCGAGGAGTTGAAGTTTGACGCCAACGGAGGCGAGCAGAAAGTTTTCATCTCCACCAACAGCCACTGGACGGCACAGGTGCCGCAGACAGACACTTGGTACACGCTCTCAGCTCTCAGCGGAACTTCCGACACAGAGATCACCGTCACGGTCGAGCCTTACGAGGACGCTACCCCGAGAACCTCTACGCTGACATTCGACACGGCTCTCGGACTGCAATCTTTCAAGATCACCCAGAACGGTCCTGTTCCTCCGGAGCAGCCTGAGTCTTCCGCTTTGAAGGTCAGAGGCAAAGGTGGCAGAGTCGCTTTCCCTGCCGTTCAGGGCTATGTGTATGAAGTAGGTGAGACTCCGGAATGGATTTCCGTGGCCGAGACCAGAAAGGACAGTGTCGTCCTTCAGCTTGACACCAACAGGACCGACGCTTACCGTACCGCTGATGTTGTTCTCAAGACAACCGCCGGAGCGGAATTGGAGAAAGTCTCTCTGGAGCAAAGCTGGAGAAACATCGAGCCGGGCGAGGTTCTTATCGAGGAAGTGTTCTTCACCAGCAACGCTCTTCCTACAACCGGCAAGCCGGACAAGTTCCACGGGGACCAGTATTTTAAGATCACGAACAACTCCGACGAGCTTCTCTATCTTGACGGCCTTATGATCTCAGAGGCAAAGTACCCTTCTTCCACAAAGACTCCGTTTGAGTTCCTGGATCCGATCAAGAAAGAGGCCTGTGGTGTGGGAACCGTCTATGTCATTCCTGGCGGCGGACACGATGTTCCTGTGGAGCCTGGTAAATCCCTGATCATCGCGAACAACGCGCAGAACCATCTGGCGACCAATCCGAACTCATTCGATCTGAGCGGCGCTGATTTCGAATGGTATGACAAGTCCACCTCATCATCCAACCAGGATGTGGACAACCCGGATGTGCCGAACCTTGACATCTGGTTTACTTACTCACTTTCAATCTGGGTTCTCCACGACAGAGGATTCGAGGGTTACATCATCTCTATGCCACCTTACGGTGTCACAAAGGAATCCTACCTCGACGGCTATAAGTGGGAAGGCAAATACATCAACCACTCCCTCGCCGGAGACTTTGAGATGAACATCTCCAAAGCCTACAAGATTCCTAACACTTGGGTTCTGGACGGCGTGAACACCGCCATCGAGGAGAACTTCCAGTACACCAGTTGGGATGAGTCCATCGACGCCGGCTGGACACACTGCGGCAAGATCGACAAGGACCCTGAGCGCTACGGCAAGTCCGTCCTCCGCAAGAGAGGCAATGACGGCAAGCTGATTGACACCAACAACTCCACCAACGACTTCACCCCGGACTCTACACCGTCGTTGAAAAAATAGGACGATTGGTCAAATACAGGTAAAAACGGCTATCCCGGATTTTGTGGCATACAAAATCCGGGATAGTTGTTTTGTATCACTTTTTACGCATTGTTTCCATTCCAATTATAGTTCCAACATGCCATTCACCACATTTCAAGTTTTTCTGTTTTCGAAATGAAAACAAATTGCTATATTTGCATTTTGAAACGAAAGCATAATCTTTCGACAGAGTTAAATAACACAGAACTGGACAGAAGTATCATGAGTTTCCGGATTTCTGAACGAAACTCTGTATGGACATACTAAATAAAAAACATAATATCAGCGAAATGGCCGGAATGAAACAGAACGAATTTGATGTCATAATCATCGGAGGAGGTATTACCGGAGCCGGAACTGCGAGAGACTGCGCACTGCGAGGATTGAAAGTCCTTCTTATAGAGCGTCATGACATCGCTGACGGAGCTACCGGAAGAAATCATGGTCTTCTCCATAGTGGAGCCAGATATGCAGTAACTGACCAGGAGTCGGCTGCAGAGTGTATTCAGGAAAATATGATTCTCAAGAAGATTGCAAACCATTGTGTGGATGACACATCCGGCTTCTTCATCACCCTTCCTGAGGACGATTTGGCATATCAGGCCAAATTCGTGGAATCTTGCACAAGGGCAGGAATCAAGGCGGAAATCATTGACCCTGAGGAGGCAAAGAGGCTTGAGCCTTCAGTCAATCCTTCGATTATCGGAGCTGTCAGAGTCCCTGACGGTTCAGTGGATCCGTTCAGACTCTGCTCATCCAATGTAGTGGATGCCAAACTGCACGGCGCCAAGGTTCTCGTATATACAGAGGTCTTGGATTTCGTAAGGAATCAGGATACGATAACGGGTGTCAAGGTCCTCGACCACAAGACAGGCGAAACAGCTGAATACTATGCTCCTATTACTGTCAATGCTGGCGGTATCTGGGGCCATCATATCGCAGAACTCGCCGGCGCAAAGATCAGCATGTTCCCTGCAAAAGGCGCACTGCTTATTTTCGCACATAGAGTGAACGGTATCGTCCTGAACCGTTGCCGTAAGCCTGCCAATGCCGATATTCTGGTGCCTGGAGATACAGTATGTGTAATCGGAACCACTTCTACCAGAGTTCCTTACGAGGAGTGCGACGATATGCATGTTACACCTGATGAGGTAAAACTCCTCATTCAGGAAGGAGAAAAACTTGCTCCATGCCTGAACACCACAAGAATCCTCAGAGCTTACGCAGGCGTACGTCCGCTTGTTGCAGCAGATGGTGATCCAAGCGGCCGTAACATCAGCCGAGGCATCGTCCTGTTCGACCACGAAAAACGTGACGGCATCAAGGGCTTCATCACTATTACTGGCGGTAAGCTCATGACATACAGACTGATGGCAGAAATGGCCACGGATCTTGTTTGCGAGAAGCTCCATAACAGCAAGAAATGTGAAACCAGAACGACACCTCTTCCGGGCTCCGGCAACGGTGATGTAAAGGAGGTATCACAGAAGATATGGACAAACCCTACGACAGCGCAGAAAGCTACGGTAGGACGCGCCGGGAGCATGGCCTCCAGAATCCAGCTTGAGACCAAAGAAGAGCAGAGTCTCGTCTGTGAGTGTGAGGAAGTTCCTGAAAGCGAGGTTGTCAATGCCATTGAAAATCTCGATGTCCATAATCTTGTCGATCTCAGAAGGCGCACACGTGTCGGCATGGGAACATGTCAGGGTGAAATTTGCGCCTGCCGTGCAGCAGGTCTGCTCAGCAAGGCACATGGCTGCGCAGAAAGAGCCAGGGAGGACCTCGAGAAATTCATGAATGAAAGATGGAAAGGACTGTATCCTGTCGCTTGGGGTGAAACATTGCGCGAAGCTGAGTTCACATCGTGGGTTTATTCAGAATGCCTCGGTATCGGTGGCGAAAAGGGGATTGATGCCAATCCTGATGCACCTGAACTGGGTTAGGAACTAAAAACAATCAGGAATTATGAGATTTGATACTATAATAATTGGTGGCGGTCTTGCCGGTCTGGTATGTGGACTGAAGCTTCAGAAGGCCGGTAAAAATTGTGCCGTCGTTTCTGCAGGTCAGAATGCAATGCATTTCTTTTCGGGCGGATTCGGTCTGCTTTCCAGAATGCCGGACGGCACACCTGTAGAAACTCCACTGACAGCCATTCCTTCTCTGCCTGCTGAGCATCCTTACTCAAAGATAGGTGCAGAGAAAATCGGAAAATATGCGGAGGAGTGCAAGACCCTTCTGAATGAAGCCGGACTGACATTGACAGGAGACGCATCCAAAAACAGATATGTTGTCACTGCGACGGGTACCCTCAAGCCGGCGTGGCTTGTGTCCGACGATATCGCATCGGTCAGTGGAACCAATGAGGCAATATGCAAAAAGGCATTGATAGTCAACATTGAAGGCTTCCTTGATTTCAATACTTCTTTCATCGCGAAGTCATTAGAGAACAATGGCGCAACCTGCAGAATCACAGCAGTTACCACTGACGAAATCAAGCACCTGAGACGCAACCCGACTGAAATGCGCGCGACCAATATTGCCAGGTTGATGGAAAAACCGGAAGTTCTCACGACCTTCATTTCCAAGGTCAATGCAGCTGTCTCTGACGAGGATACCGTTGTCCTCCCTGCCGTTTTCGGACTGAAAAATGAGGCAGTAGTGAAGGAAGTAAAGGAAAAAGTCAATGCCAAAGTACTTTTCCTCGGAACGCTCCCTCCGTCAGTTACCGGTATCCGCTACCAGCAGCTGCTGAAAGAGGCGTTTGAGGCTGCAGGAGGCGTATTCCTCATGGGTGATCAGGCGGTTTCTGCAAGATTTGACGGGAACAAGGTAGCTGCCGTATCCACAGCCAACATGGGTGACATTGAACTGACCGGTGACAATTATATACTTGCATCCGGAAGTTATTTCGGACATGGACTCATCGCTGACATTGAAAAAATCATAGAGCCGGTATTCGGTGCAGACGTTCTTTTCGACGCGGACAGGAACTCATGGTACGACAAGGATTTCTTCGCGCGTCAGAACTACATTGGTTTCGGTGTTGCGACAGATGGTTCGTTCAAAGTCATGAAAGACGGATCTGCAATAGAGAATCTTTATGCGGCAGGTTCCATCCTTGGAGGTTACAATCCTCTTTATGAGGGCTGCGGTGCAGGTGTGGCACTCATGACAGCATTTAGCGTAACTGATTCAATTCTAGGGCGATAATCATGAAGCAAAATTTAGAAATTATGTCAAGCAGTATAAGTGAAAATAATTTCGAGCAGTGTATCAAGTGCACAATCTGTACAGTATATTGCCCGGTCGTTCCTGTAAATCCTGATTATCCGGGGCCTAAGCAGGCCGGCCCGGACGGGGAGAGGCTCAGGCTGAAGAACAGATATTTCTTCGACGAGGCCCTCAAATATTGCCTTAATTGCAAGAGATGCGACGTCGCATGCCCTTCCGGAGTTAAAATTTCCGACATAATCCAGGAGGCAAGAATCAAATTCAGCACCCGTAAGCCGAAACTCCGCGACAGGATGCTTGCCAGCACTGATTTCATGGGAACAATGGCCAGCCCGTTTGCTCCTATTGTCAATGCAGTCCTTCCGATCAAGCCTGTAAAGGCCGCTCTCGACGGGGTTCTCGGCATTGACCACAGGCGTACCTTCCCTAAGTACTCAGGCACCAAATTCGAGGCCTGGTTCAAGAAGAATGCTGCAGCAAAACAGTCCGAGTTCAAGAATCAGATAGCATATTTCCATGGCTGCTATGTCAATTACAACTATCCTCAGCTCGGAAAGGATTTTGTGGCCGTGATGAATGCTCTCGGCTATGGCGTCAACCTTCTCTACAAGGAAAAATGTTGCGGTGTGGCCATGATTGCAAATGGACTTACAGATGGCGCCAAGAAACATGCTGAACATAACGTTGCTGTTCTTCAGAAAGCTGTGGACAAGAACCTTAAGGTCCTTACGACTTCATCCACGTGCGTTCTTACGATGAGAGATGAGTACAGTGATCTTCTGAAGATAGACAACAGCGGAGTGCGCGACAGCCTTCTTCTTGCGACCAAGTTCATCTACAGCCTCATCGACTCGGGAAAGGTCAAGCTTGCATTCAAGAAAGACTACAAGGCGAATATCGCATATCATACCCCTTGTCACCTTGAGAAACTCGGTTGGGGAATATTCTCAGTATCACTTCTGAAAATGATACCTGGTGTCAAGTTCACTATGCTTGACAGCAACTGCTGCGGCATTTCAGGTACCTACGGATTCAAGAAGGAGAACTACGAGGTCTCTCAGGCCATCGGAAAACCTCTCTTCGACCAGATCGGACAGGTCGCTCCGGACTTCGTGGCATGCGACTGTGAGACCTGTAAGTGGCAGATTGAAATGAGTACTGGAAAGACGGTCAAGAATCCTATCAGCGTGCTCGCTGAGGCACTCGACCTCGAAGCCACCAGAAAACTGAACATTTAATAGTTTGAGATTATAGACGTGCCTGACACGCGAAGAGGCTGACCCAAAAGGTCAGCTTCTTTGTTTATAAGGAT